>NZ_CAUVXL010000052.1:0-3470 GCF_963555915.1 Protofrankia sp. Cas4 | reverse complement strand
ACGGGCGAACGGGACGGGCGTGATGTAGTTGATTCCTTCGGCCAGCTTCGCGGCGACGTCCGTCTGGTACGCGAAGTCCATAAGCGTGATCGCATCTACCGGATGCGGTGCGGTCACCGGGATGCACATGCTGTCCGTCCAGAGGATCCCGCCCTCGTCCGGGACGACGAAACGCAGGTCCGCGCCTTCGGAATTGGCCTGGAAGATGTCGCCGGACCACGCCATGGAGAGCCACACATCCCCTTTCTTGAGTGGCTCGATGTAGTCCTGCTGGTAGTAGTTGTGGACGATACGATCAGCACGCTGCCTGCGTAGGGTGTCCGCGGCTTTGCGCCAGTCCGCCGGGGTCGAGGTTTCCGGCATGATCCCCAGCCCCACCAGGGTGAAGTTCGGCAGGTCCCGGACGTCGCCGAACATCCCGACCCGGCCGGCGAAGGCCGGGTCGAACAGGTCGCTGAAACTCCTGATCTCACGGCCGGTGCGGTTCGGGTCGTAGGCGATCCCCGTGATTCCCGACTGCCAGGCGACCGTGAACCTGTTGTCCCGGTCGTAGGAGGGATTCACAACGGTCGCGTCTGCGTTGGCGAAGAAGGTGGGCAGCCGATTCCCGTCCAGCGGTGCCAGGTAGTTCAGCCGGATGAGCTCCGCGAGCACCTGACCGTTGGTGATGACCATCAGATCGTGACCGATCGGGCGGCCTGCCTCGACTAACGCCCGGAAGCCCGCGTAGAACGACTCGTCGTTGTCGATGACCTCCCGGTAGGAGACCGTGATTCCCGTCGTCCTGGTGAACAGATCGAGCGTTGGATGCCCGTCTTTCTGGCCGGGAAACGTGTCGATGTACAGCGGCCAGTTCGCGAAGTCCAGATGGCCCGCCCGCGTCCTGCCGGCCCAGAAGTCGGCGACGGTGTGTGCAGGCAGCGGGCTCGGCCCCGCCGGCACCGGTGGCGGGCCCGCCTTCTGCGAGCCGCAGGCGGCCAGCAGAACGCCGCCACCCGTCAGCATGCCGGACAGTCGGAGGAACGCCCGGCGTCCAAGATCCGCCTCGGCGCCCACGCGTCCAGACCGCGGCGGAGCTGCCTGCGGCAACGCCATCCGCGGCCTGGTCAGGCCGCGGATCAGGGCAGGGTGACACAGATCATTGTGATCATTCCCGGACACGTCAGCAGCGGGTCGTTCGGACATCGTCGACATCGCGCCCCTCCTCTTATGAGCTGTTGATGACAGTCGAGCTACTGCTCGCACATAATGATCAATATTCCCGTCAGCAATATTCAACTGCGCGTCTGTATCGTCACTCTCAGGACCACAACGTGGCCGAACGTCGCCGGGACGACAGCGGGGCTCCACCGGGATCGCGAGGATGCCGCTGGGCCGGTCGCGTTCTCGACGTCCGACCAGGGCAACCCCGACCGGCCAACGGGAGTCCAACAAGTACGTCGGCCAGGATCAACTCGGTTCGGGAGGAGTGGATGACCATGGCGTTGGTGCACCACGATCCGTATGACGGTGTCCTGACCACACGGATCGGCCAGGCAGAGATCACTGTCCGGCCGGAGCCGCCCGCCGCCGCGGGGCAGGCGGCGGTGATCCTGCTGCGGTTGGACGCGCCGATGCTCGACGCGCTAGCCGCCGCCTACCTGACGCCCGAGGAAGCCCGCACGCTCGCCGAGGTACTACTGCGATCAGCCGACCTCCTGCGGCCGGCCAGCCCATGGCGAACCCCGCGACCCTGAGCCCGCCGCCAATGCCCCGGGGAAACCCGGGGAAACCCGGCCGCCAAAAGTCCGGTGAAACCACCCGGGTCAGCCCCCACGGTGTTCCTCTAGCGTCGGGCTCGCCAGAAGGGGCGGAAGCCCGATCATCTCAGGGCACGACCGGAGGATCCGCGCATGCCGTCAGACGAAAGCTTTACTCCGAATCCGGATGTCGCACAGCAGTGCGGTGTCATCAATCCCTACCCGTTGGCCGAGGTTATTGCCGGACGGCGTATCGACTGGAACGCCGTCACGGACCGGCGATCGCTGCTCGAGGACCTCCTGCAGACTCCCTACGAGGAACTTTTCGATCCGGTACACGAAGGTCCGCTTTATACCGGTCTCCAGCTCGATGCCAACCTGCGCCTCCAGCAGGTGCGCTCGCCGTTGCTCGATTCCGAGACAGTCGTGCATGTCAACGATCTGGAACTATCGGTTGATCTGACCCAGGGTCTCGAGGTACTCGGCGACCTGGGTGCGAAGTTCGGTACCGACGACATAAGTGGTATACCTGTCCTACGCGCCGAGTCCGGGCCGGGTAACCGCCTCCTGTTAACCCTCCGCGTACCGGAAAAGGACCGGCTGCGGCGTCTCGCGCACGTCCTGACGGCCGACATCGTGCGGACCGTGAGCTACGACCCACAGTCAGCTGGAAGTGCGAACAGCTGGACCCCGCCGGGCGCACAGTGGACGGATGCGGGCACCTTTTTCAACGAAGCCGCGGAATACTTCGACCCGGTTCAGGGTGCAGTGGCGAACTGCTACTACATCGCGGCGCTCGCGGCGGTGGCCTGGGCGACGCCGTTTTCGATCAGGCAGCTGACGAGGGCGACCGGATCGGCACAGCAGTCCTTCGTCGACATGGTGCGCTTCTACAAGCCGAACAGCGGCGGCGCGGTCGACCGAGACGTCGAGGTGACCGAGAAAGTGCCGTTGAGCAGCGGCGGCGGATTCATCTACTGCCGGTCGAGCGAGGCCGGTGAGATCTGGCCGGCCGTCTATGAGAAGGCATACGCAAAACTCAAGACCGGAACCTCCAGTGATCAACCGGACATAACGGCCACGGCCTGGGGCGACTGCGTCTTCGCCACCGCCCAGCTCGCCGGCGGAAACACGTCTTATTACGACACGGCGAGTCGATCAGGCGACCAGCTGTGGGACGTCGTCCGCTCGAACTCGCTGAGCTACCGGACATTCCGGCCGATGACCGCCTGGACATATTCCACTGGATCGGCCAGCCCGAAGAAGATTGTGTACGACAACACGAACATCGTCGGGTCACATTGTTATACGATACTTGGTTGGGCCTATCGAGACGGCAGTAAGTACCTGATACTGCGGAATCCATGGGGCAACACCGAGCCGACGGTCGGGGTTCTCAGCGGAACGACGTTCATGTACGACATCAGCTGGTGGCGCTCGATCGCGTTGGCACCGAATGACGGGACATTCGGAATCGAGGCCAACACCTTCCAGACGTATTTTGCCGGGATCGGCGTGGCCGCGTAACCACGAACGGATCCAGGTAATAATCGCCGGTTTCCGGCGGCGTACACCGGCCGGCGTTGCCTCCTGCGTCCAGCTGCGCCGGAACGCCGAACCGTCGCGCAGATCGATGGAAGATCTCCAGCGTGCAGGCCGTCTCGCCCAGGGACGAAGGTCCGAGGAATGTCAACCTGGCCAAGGGCCACGCTCCGCAATGGATCCAGTGGC
>NZ_CAUVXL010000051.1:0-15710 GCF_963555915.1 Protofrankia sp. Cas4 | reverse complement strand
GCACCCTCCACAACACACGGGACGGTCATGAAACGTGGACCGGCCACAGCACACGGGACGACCCCGGCGAGGATCTCTTCGGAAGCGTCCCCTGATACCAGATGGCGGCGGGGCACGGATGTGAGCCTGCGACCGCTGGACTGAAAGGCAGTCGTATCGGCGGTGGTCGCTGACCACGTATGTGCAGCGAACGGGTCGGCCATGCCTCCGTGGCGTTCACCATGGGCACCTACCTCGATACCGATCTTGACGCCGACCGTGAGGTTGCCCGCGCGATCGCAGATCTGATCTTGGGTGGGATGGGACCCGAGTGGGCCCTCCGGGGTAGCAGTTTCGAGGTCTCGCCTACAGATTCGCCTACACGAACGCAAGCGAAAGGCCCCCGGAGAAGATCTCTCCGGGGGCCTTCGCCCTGGTACTGCGTGGTAGCGGGGACAGGATTTGAACCTGTGACCTCTGGGTTATGAGCCCAGCGAGCTACCGAGCTGCTCCACCCCGCGTCGGTGTGAGTTCACCTTATAGGACGCTGGGTGGGGGTTGTCAAATGAGCTTGATCAAAGGTCCGATCGGCCCGGCTACCCGCCTGGCGGCGAGGTTGACGTGGTCGCCACCGGGGCCACCGGGGCCGCTGCCGGCCCCGGACTCGCACCCGCAGCGCCGGCCTGGGGAGACCCCGGCGCGGCGGCTGAGGGCGATGCCGACGGCGCGGGACTGGGACTCGCCGAGGCGGCAGGCACCCCCGTGAGCCGTGCCAGCCGGTTCAGCGCGTCGGACAGATCCTTCTGCGCGGCACCGTATGCGGCGAAGTCCGGCGGAGTCTTGCGCAACGCGTCCTGCCCGGCGGCAAAGGCACGGTCAGCATCCACGATCGCCTGCTGGATCTCCGGACTACCGGTCGTTCCCGGTGATGGCGTGGTACCTGGTGGTGTGGTGGCGCCTGGTGGTGTGGTGGCGCCCGGTGGTGTCGTGCCGTTGGGTGTCGTGGCGCTCGCACCGAAGACCTGTCTCAGGGCCTCGTCCAGGGTCGGCGCGAAGCCGATCCGATCACCGAACACCGCGGCTACCCGCTGCAACGTCGGGTATACCGCGTTCTCCCGCGCCTGGACGTAGTACGGCTCGATATAGAGCAGGCCACCGGCCACCGGCAGGGTGAGCAGGTTCCCCTGGATCGTCTGCGATCCCTCACCCCGCAGCAGGCTCAGCTCCTTGGAGATCTCCCCCTTGGACTCGATGAGGTTCTGCACCTGTACCGGCCCGTTGATGGTTACGCCCTTCGGTAGCCGTAGCACCTGGAACTCTCCGTAATTACCCGGATCGCTCGACACGGCCATATAGGCCGCGAGCTTCGACGAACCCTTCGCCAGCAACGGCGAGGTCAGATTGAACGAAGGCTGCGAATGATCAACGAGCTGACTGTACACGTAGAAGGGTGGTTGTGGCTGGTTCTGGTTGTCCGGTGACGGCGAGACCGCCCAGAAGTCCTCCTGGGAGTAGAAGTCACGCGGATTGAGTACATGGTAGGAGGCGAGAAGGTCCCGCTGGACCTTGAACAGATCCTCCGGGTAGCGCAGGTGCTCCAGCAGCCCGGCCGGCATTTCCTTCTTCGGTTTGACGGTCCCGGGGAACGCGCTCATCCACGTCCGGAGTACCGGGTCGGACTCGTCCCAGGCGTAGAGGGAGACATTTCCGTCGTACGCGTCGACGGTCGCCTTCACCGAGTTGCGAATGTAGTTGACCTCGCTGGCCCCCTGCGCGGACCGGTTTGACGCGCGGCCCGTCACGGCATCGGCGGTAACCGAACCGAGTGTCTTACGCTCGGCGTATGGATATCCATCGGACGTGGTGTAACCGTCGAGGATCCACACCACCCTCCCGTTGACGACCGCCGGGTAGGGATCGCCGTCGAGCGTGAGCCAGGGCGCGACCTGACTCACCCGCTCACGCGGGTTGCGGACGTACAGAATGCGGGACTTCCCGGTTATGTCACCCGACAGCAGTATGTTCTTCTCCTGGAACCGCAGCGCGAACAGCGCCCGGCGAAACGTCGAGCCGATCGACACGCCGCCGGAACCGTCGTACGTCGTCGTCGACTCGCTGTTCTCAGTCGCGCCCGGTCCGTCGATCTCCGCCTGCTTCGTGCCGACGATCGAGTACCCTGGAAACATCTCACCGAAGTAGATCCGGCTCTCGGTCAGGCCCAGCGGCCCGGTGGGTGGCAGGTTCAGCTCAGCGAACTTCGGCTGCCCGAGTTCGTTAATGGTATTCGCCGGCGCCGCGACGAAGCCCTTGCCGTGCGTGTATGTCAGATGCAGATTAATCCAGTTCCGCTGCTGCTCGGAGAGACCGTTCTGGTCGAGTTCCCGGACGGAGACCACATAGTCGTGGGTCGCGGGCTGGCCGTCCGATCCGGCGACCGTGTAGCGGTCGATGTCCAGCGACGGCGGGAAGCCGTAGTAATTGCGGATCTGCTGAAGCTGGTCGTAGGTCAGGGACAACCGGTTGGGATCCAGCAGGCGGACATTGGACAACGTCGCCGAATCAGCACCGAGCTTCGCGGTGTCGGGAGTGGTGCCCGCATTATAGGGCTGTGGGTCTATCTTCTGTATCGCGTATGCCGCGCGGGTCGCCTCGATGTTGCGGCTGATGTAGGGCGCCTCACGGGACGCCTCGTTCGGCCGAACCTGGAACTGCTGGACGATCGCCGGATAGATTCCGCCGACCACCAGGGCTGACAGCACCAGTATCCCCGCGGACAGCAGGGGCAACGTCCAGCCGCGCTGGAAGATGTTGTAGATGAACAGCACCGCGCACAGCAGTGAGATGAACAGCAGGATGAGTTTGGCCGGCAGTACGGCATGGGTGTCGGTGTAGGAGGCACCGTTGACGACCCCGCGCGAGGAAAACACCAGCCCGAACCGGTCGAGGTAGTAGGCCCAGGCCTTGAGCAGGGCGAGTAGCCCCAACAGGACGGATATGTGCGCCTTCGCGGCCGGCACCACCCGTTCTCCCTGGGTCTGCAGCCGGATACCACCGAACAGGTAATGCGTCAGCACCGCCACCAGCAACGACAGCACCACGGTCGTCAACAGAAAACCCAGCAGGAAACGCTGGAACGGGTACGTGAAAGCGTAGTAGCTGATGTCACGATGGAACTGCGGGTCCCGTTGCCCAAAGGGTTTGCCATTGAGCCACAACAGCCACGTCCGCCATCGACCGGATGCCGAGACACCCGCTACGATACCGAACAACGCCGAGACCACGATCAAGATCAAGACCGAATACGGTTCAACCGCCACCCGGTACCGCTCGAGGTTCTGCTGCTCGAGTGACAGGGGGCGGATCGGCGGTCGCAGTCGGTACGCGAGCACAAGGTTGGTGCCGACCGCCACGGCCATCAGAGCACCGAAGAGGACGAACAACAGTATCCGTGTCGACAGGACGGTGTTGAAGACCTTGCTGAACCCGACCGACCGGAAGAAGAGGAGGTCGGTGTAAAGCCGCGTGAAGACACCCAGCAGGATGATCAGAACAATGACCACAAGCAGCGCGGGGATGAGGATGCGGGTACGCGCCACCAGTGGTCTGCGGGCTGCTGCCACTCGCTCCTCCTTGCGTCCGGGGCAGACGACCGGGTTGTCCGCCTGGAACGCAACCTACGCCAGTGCCCGGGTGGCGCCATCGGAGAGGATGCGCTCGTGACGAGCCCCGACATCAACGAGTTGACCGCTGTTGTGCTGGAGGTCGAACGGCACGTGGCCGACCTGGGCTGGGATCAGCCCAGCCAGGTCTACGCGCTGGCCGACACCTCCGAACTCATCGCCCGCGAACCGACGCTCGCCGCACACATTGGCGACACCGCGCCCGGTTCACTCACCCCCGTCGAGCAGGAACCCCTGCCCGCCGGCCGCCTCGACGAGGTGCTCGCCGCAATCGGCTGGCCGCCGGAGGTTCTCGGCTGCGTCCTTGTCACCGAGCTCGTGGTCCTGCCGCCCAGTGCTGAGCAGGAGACTCCCTACGATGAACGGGATATCGAGATATGGGCGGCCAACCACCCCGAACGCCAGGACGTCCGGCTCGCGGTCGGAGTGACCCGGGACGGGCAGCACGCGTCATGTCTGCGGGTCCGCGGCGACGACGAGCTCGTGGTCGACCCGGACCTCGCGGACAGTCTCGTCGACGGCCTGCTGGCGACCTTCGGCTGAGCGGTCGGCGCCGGTCGCTCTGAACGGGCCTGAAGCGGGTCGGCGGGTCTAGCGGGTCAGCAACCAGGAACGGGGGCCTGGGGGCTATCGGCGAGCGCATTCAGGTCGTCGATCGCTCCCTTGAGCGTCGCGACCCGCACCAGCCTGAGGCCGGCCGGGGCCGATTCCCGGGCATCCGGGCAGTTTGCCGCCGGTACGAGAAAGACGACCGCACCTGACCTGCGAGCACCGAGAAGCTTCTGCTGAATACCCCCGATCGGACCAACTGTGCCGCTCGCGTCGATGGTGCCGGTACCCGCGATCGTCCGACCGCCCGTGAGCTGGCCCGGCGTGAGAAGATCGATTATGCCGAGCGCGAACATGAGGCCGGCACTCGGTCCACCCACATCGGTGAGTTTGATCTCGACCGTGAAGGGATAATGCTGCTTCTCGGTCGTGGTGATACCGATGACCGGACGGCCCGGGTCGTTGCGCGCCGCGGCAGTGGTGATCGACGTCTGGGTGGGCGCATCGCCGTCACGACTGAAGGAGATCGTCACGGGCTGCCCCGGACGGACCCGGAGGACCGCCTCCTGCAGCTGCTGCGGGGTGGTCACGGCGACGCCGTCGACCGCCACGATCACGTCGCCCGCACGCAGCTTACCGGCGGCGGGCGACGATGCATCGATGATCTCGTGCACAACCACGGACGTGCCGGTCGGGGTGATCCCGAGCTCACCGAGAGCCGCGGAGGTAGCCTGATCCTGCGAATCGATCATAGCCGCGGTGTTCTCCTGGCGGACCTGCTCGTCGCTCGTGCCTGGTGGCTGCACCAGCTCCCGCGGGACCACGGCACGGTCGCCGTCGAACCAGCCGCGGACCGCGTCCAGCGCACTGAGCTTCGGTACCTCCTCGACCGTGGTGAGATCAAGGTTCCCGGACGTGGGATAGGTTTTGCGGCCAACGATCTCGATCAGCGGCTTGCCGTCGGGACGTCCGAGCGTGTCGGTCACCGGCCCCGGCGACAGCATCACAAATGGCACGGGCAGCCACAGACCCATTACCACGAGTACCAGCGCCAGGACGGATGCGACGAGGAGTGTCTGGATACGCCGCGCCATGGCTGGCAGTCTAGAACCTGTGATTCGCGGCCTGATGGCCTGGCTGCAGCGACCAGGCCGGCAGTATCGCGGGGACCACGGCCTCCGGGCGCGCGATCTGACGATCATCGCGCACCCTTTGGCCCTCCAGTACGGAAATCAACTCACCGGGGATCAGGCGGACCGGTCGTGGCGGGGGTCGGCAGGGCTGGGGGCTGCAGGGATGCGGCACGCACAGACGGACCGCGCGCAACGTCCATGGGCCGTGCAAGCGCGGCCATGCTGCGGCGGTAACCCTCCACAGTGATCAGCGCTTCGGGCCGGCGTTCCGGGCGTGAACGCAGAGCGAGCCAGACGAGGGTGACAAGGACGGCGATCGGCGGGATGAGCAGGAACCACATGGCGGCCTCGGCGTCGAGACGGGGGAAGAGGGAGGCGAAGCCCATGGTAGAGGCCACGTTCAGCACGCGCCTACCCACTCCGACGAACCGTCCAGAAACACCTGGCGCTTCCAGATCGGAACCTGGGCCTTGACGTCGTCGATCAGTTGACGACACGCCGCGAAGGCCTCGGCGCGATGCGGGGCCCCCACCGCAACGACCACGGCGATGTCACCGATACCGAGCAGGCCAATCCGGTGGGTGACAGCCACTGCTTCTACCGCGTGAGCGGCGGCCACGGCGGCGGCCACCCGTTCCAGCTCGGCACCGGCCCGTGGATGGGCGGTGTACTCCAGTTCGGCCACGCCATGCCCGCCATCGTGATCGCGCACCGTGCCGATGAAGACGGCGACGCCACCCACGCCTGGCCCCCGTACGGCGTTCAGGCACTCGTCAACCGACAACTCCGGTTCGCGGATCGCCACAATGACAGCCTGGCCGGTACGGATGTGGCTCACAGGTCCGACCGTAGGGTATCCGCGCGACCGGCGCGTCATCGTCATCAGCCGAGGCCCGGGTGGGCGATCCCGACCGTTGCGGTGGCCGTATCGTGATGTCGTTTCGGCATCAGCGGGAAAACGCACTACCGTTGGTGCATGTCCGGATCCATGGGCCACGGGCCTCACGTCAGATCCTCCCGGCTGGGACGCCGACCATGAGCGACGGCTTCCCGTTCGGGTTCACCCCGGGCGGATCGTCCCCGGCCGGCGGCTCCGGTATGCCGTTCGGAACCGGAGCTCCGTTCTTCGCCGAGCTCGAGCGCCTGCTGGCCTGGCACGACGGGCCCGTGAACTGGGAGCTCGCGCGACAAGTCGCGGTGCGTACGCTCGGCGACGCTGACCGCGCCGTGTCCGACGCCGAGGTCGAAGACGTCCGCCAAGCGGTCCGGCTCGCCGACATCTGGCTCGACCCGGTGACGACGCTACCCGCCGGAGCGACCACCGCCGAGGGATGGACGCGTGGCCGCTGGATCGAGGTGACACTGCCCGTCTGGCGGACGCTGTGCGATCCGGTGGCCACGAGGGTCGCCGACGCCATGCGCGGCGGAATCTCCAGCGGACTCGCGCAGATGGGCGATGCGGGCGGTGGGCTGCCGCCTGAACTTGCCGCACAGATCCCGCCAGGCGTCGACCTGAGCCAGCTGGCGGCCGCAGGCGGGCCGATCATGCAGATGGTCAGCCAGGTCGGCGGGATGTTGTTCGGCGCTCAGGTCGGCCAGGCGATCGGCCTGCTCGCCCGTGAGGTCGTCTCCTCCACCGATGTCGGGCTGCCGCTGAGCCCACCGCGCACAGCCGCGCTCGTCCCGGCGGGTGTCGAGGCGTTCGGTTCGGGCCTGGGGATCGACACCAGCGAGGTCCGGATCTACCTGGCTCTACGCGAAGCGGCGTCCCAGCGCCTGTACGGCCATGTCCCGTGGCTCCGCGCGCACGTCCTCGGTGCGGTCGAGGAGTACGCCCGAGGTATCGCGGTCGACTCCGAAGCGGTTTCGCGGGCGATGGGGATGATCGACCCGACCCGGATCATGGATCCGGCGAGTCTGCAGGAAGCACTCGGTGAGGACGTCTTCGACGAGGCGACCACACCTGAGCAGACCGCGGCGCTGGCACGCCTGGAGGTGATCCTCGCCCTGGTCGAGGGCTGGGTGGAGACCGTCACCGACACCGCCGCCACGAAGAACCTGCCCGGTGCGTCCAGGCTGCGGGAGATGGTGCGCCGCCGCCGCGCCGAGGGTGGGCCAGCCGAGCAGACCTTTGCCACGCTTGTGGGCCTCAACCTGCGCCCGCGCAAACTGCGCGAGGCGGCCACCCTGTGGCGGGTCGTGGCAGAGCTCCGGGGGATCGACGGACGCGATGCCCTGTGGGCACACCCCGATCTGCTTCCGAGCGCCGATGATCTCGCTGACCCGCAGGGTTTCGCCGCGGGCGACACCAGCACGGTGGGCGACCCCATCGCGGAACTGGACCGGTTGCGCGACACCCCCGCCCAGGAGGAGCCTCCCCGGCCGCAACCACCGGACGACGCAGGTCCCGCCATTGATCCGCGTGGCGGTCGTTGACCGCCACCGCTACGCGGCCATAGCTTGGCGGACACGAAGTCCCCGGTCACCGGCGGACCCTCCAGAAGGGGAAGCTGGAGAGCCCGGCCGCGTGCCGGGGGCTTCTCACCGATCGTCAGATCGCGCGCCCGGAGGCCGTAGGCCCCACAGCACCGGCCAAAGGGCGCGCGACGATCGTCAGATCGCGCGCCCGGAGGTCGTAGGCCCCACAGCACTCGCGGGGGCGAACGACGGCGGGCGTCGGTCGAGTTGCGCCTGGATCCCCTCAGCCGCCTCGCCGTTGGCCATGGTCGTGGCTTGGGCGAGCGCTTCCCACTGCAGGATCCGATCGAGATCGTCGGCACCGCTCAACGCGACCTTGGCCAGTCTGGTCGCGACCGGCGCGGCCTCGGCGATCCGCACCGCGGTGTCCACCGCGGTCGCGACCAGGTCGGCGGCGGGCACCACAGCGTTGACCAGGCCGATCGCCGCAGCCTCCCGGGCGTCGACCATCCGGCCGGTGAAAATCAGCTCTCTGGCTCGGACCGCACCGACGACCTCGGGCAGCAACCGGGTGGCCGCCATCCCCGGATGCATGCCAAGGCGGGTAAAAGGCGCGCAGAAGGTGGCGTCCACCGAGGCGAAACGCAGGTCGCAGGCAAGCGCGAGACACAACCCGGCGCCCACCGTGGCACCGTTCACCGCCGCGATCGTGGGTACCTCCACCGCTCTGATCTTCAACCAGGTCCGGTAAAAGGTGAGCATCTTCGCACGCAACTGCTCGGTGCCGGCCGCTCCGCCCGTCCGCGGGTCGACCCAGTCGAGGTCACCACCGGCGCAGAACGCACTGCCCTGTCCCGTTACGATCACTGCCCGCACATGCGGATCGGTGATGATCTCGTCCAACGCCGTCGACCAGGCCTGCGTGAGTGCCACGCTCATGGCGTTGCGCCGCTCGGGCAGAGCCAGTGTCAGCAGAATGACACCATCCGCGGGACGTTGGACAAGCAACGGTTCGGACACGATCGGCTCCTGGTGTCGCGGAAGTCGTCGGGAGGCGGAAGTCGTCGGGAGGCGGACGTCGCCCGGCGCCGCCGGAGCGGTCGTGGACCCGCCAGGCTGGCCATCCCGGACTTTCCCGACCCTAACCGAAGGCGGCGCCACCGTCGCTCGCGCGCCGCCGGAGGTTCCCGACAGGCGTTCCCGTGCCCCAGCAGAGGGCGCGATCGCCGAATCCGACAGGATGGCGTCGGGTCGGCCATTCGGGCCGGCCTTCTTCGTTGACAACCCGCGGTTCGTCACCGACGACCGACGGCGCGAGGGGAGAACGGGTGGCAGAGACATTCGAGGGCTACTGCGTCAAGTGCAAGGACAAGCGGCACTACCAGGGCGAAGTGCGGGTCAGTGAGTCCGGGCGCCGGATGGCGCGGGGCACCTGCCCGGTCTGCGGCACCACGATCAACAGGATCCTCGGCAAGGCCTGAAGCACATAGCTCTGACGCACACAGGACACATGTCGCAGGGCTCCCGCCCGGACCCCGGAACTCGGAGTCCGGGCGGGCCTGACTCCTCCAGCCGGCGGCCTGGGGACCCGGGGACCCGGGCTGCCGGCCGGCTCGGCCCTTGGACCGACGGTCGTCCACAGGCGCCGTCTGGAATTTCGACTAAATACGACCGTTATCCACAGATAGGTCGATATCGGTATACAACGGCGACCGGCATGAGACTGTCATGGCACGAGCTAGTCGCCTTCTGCCGAGGAGGACGCGGTGCGCCCCATCCTCAAGCCCGGCCTACGCCGGCTCTGGCGTGACGGGTCCACCCTGCAAATAGGCGTCGACCCGGTGCGGGCGATCGTCCTCGGCGGGCTCACCGCTCGGGACGCCTCCGTGCTCGACATGCTCGACGGCACCCGATCGCGTGAGCAGGTGCTGAGCTCCCTCGACGCGGCCCGACGCGAACTCGTGGTCCTGTTGGAGGACACCGGCATGATCGAGGATGCGGCTCCCGCCGACCGCTCGCCACTGTCGATGTTGGACCACGAACGGCTGGTGCCGGACCTTGCGTCGATCTCCTTGGGCTCAACCGACCCGACCCATGTCCATCGGATGCTGCGGGCCCGACGCCACGCGCGGATCCAGGTCCGCGGTGCGGGCCGGGTCGGCGCGCAGGTGGCGACCTTGTTGGCCGCGGCCGGGATCGGCCATGTGGTCGTCGACGACACCGGGGTGACCAGGCCCGCCGATGTCGCGCCGGGCGGTGTTCGTCTCGATGACATCGGCCGCCCGCGCTCGACGGCGACAGCCTCGGCGATCGCCCGGGTCGCGCGGCCCCTGGCATCCCGCGAAACCCGGCACCGGGCCGGCGCACCGTTCCGTCCCGATCTCGTTGTGATCACTCCGGCCGGAATTCCCGTCGTCCACCCGCACGAATCCCTTGAGTTGGAACGCACCGGCATCCCGCACCTGCTCGCCGGCATTCGCGAGACCACCGCAGTGATCGGGCCGCTGGTCCTGCCCGGCATGACCTCGTGCCTGCACTGCCAGCATCTGCACCGCGGCGCGGCCGAGCCCGCGTGGCCGCTGCTGGCCCTGCAGATGTCGCGCCGTCCGGACAGCGGCGTCGACGCGTGCGATGTGATGCTCGCCACTGTCGCTGCGGGTCTGACAGCGATGCAGGCCCTCTCCCTGGTTGAGTCCGGTGGTTGCGACCGGCGGCGCGACGGACCTCACGACGGACCTCACGACGAGGGCTCCAGCCAGGAGTGGGGGCAGCCGCACCGGCTGACCGCCGGCGATCTGCCAACCATCGACGGAACCCTGGAAATGGCCGCGTCCGAGCTCCGGGTTCGACGCCGGTCATGGTCGGTGCATCCTTCGTGTCCCTGTCGAAGCGCTCGATTACTTACAGCCACGAATGTCGACGAGGTAATCAACCAACCCACAACCCGGTACACGACCCCTGATCGGGTGGACCGAGCGACGTCGCCACCCCCACCCGGTTGAACATGTCCATTACAAAGAGTAGGAATGATGACCCGGATCACAGTCCCGCCTGCCTCCTGGCGGCAGAACAGGCACGATGGGGTTGTGTCCGAAATCCCAAAACGTGCGATCGTCAGAACCGCCAAGCTGGCGAGTCTTCCGCTGGGCATCGCCGGACGGGCCACAGTCGGTATGGGTAAGCGACTCGGTGGACGTCCCGCCGAGATCGTCGCCTCGGAGCTCCAGCAGCGCACGGCCGAGCAGATCTTCCGTGTTCTCGGTGAGCTCAAGGGCGGCGCGATGAAGCTCGGACAGGCCCTGTCGGTCTTCGAAGCCGCGCTGCCCGAGGATATGGCCCGGCCGTACCGGACGGCCCTGACGAAGCTGCAGGAGGCGGCGCCGCCCCTGCCTGCGGCGTCGGTCCACCGCGTGCTGGCGGACGATCTCGGTCCGGACTGGCGGGCGAGGTTTCGCGACTTCGACGACACGCCGGCGGCCGCGGCGAGCATCGGCCAGGTTCACCGGGCGGTGTGGGCGGATGGACGCGACGTCGCCGTCAAGATCCAGTATCCCGGAGCGGGGCCGGCGTTGCTCGCAGACCTCACCCAGCTCGCACGCGCGGCCCGGTTGTTCGGCGCGCTGACCCCCGGGCTGGACATCAAACCGCTGGTCACCGAGCTGAAGGCACGCATCGTCGAGGAACTGGACTACCGCCTGGAGGCGGCGTGGCAGGCAGCCTTCGCCGAAGCGTTCGACGGCGACCCCGACATCTGCGTGCCCAGGGCCATCACGGGCACCAACCACGTCCTGGTATCCGAGTGGATCGACGGCAGACCCCTGTCAAAGATCATAAACGAGGGCACACCCGCCGAACGCGACCGGGCCGGGCTGCTGCTCGTACGGTTCCTGTACTCCTGCCCCGGACGGGTCGGGCTCCTGCACGCGGACCCGCATCCGGGCAACTTCCGGCTGCTGGCGGATGGTCGGCTCGGCATCCTCGACTTCGGCGCGGTCAATCGGCTACCCGACGGGCTGCCCGAACCCATCGGCCGGCTCTGCCGGCTGGCCCTGCACGGCGATGCGGACGCCGTCATGGCAGGTCTACGAGCCGAGGGTTTCATCCTGCCGACGGCCAAGATCGGCGCGGCGGACCTCCTCGGGTACCTCGCGCCGATCCTCGGTCCTGTCGCCACGGAGGAGTTCCGCTTCTCCCGTGACTGGCTGCGAGCGGAGGCCGTCCGCCTGGGCGACCCCCGCTCCCCCGCGGCCCAGCTCGGCCGTCAGCTCAATTTGCCCCCGTCCTACCTGCTGATCCACCGGGTGACCCTGGGAGCGGTCGGCATCCTGTGCCAGCTCGACAGCGCGGGGGCATTTCGCGCCGAGATGCAGCGCTGGCAACCCGGCTTCGCCCCGCCGGGGTCGGCGGCGGCCGAACACGCCGCCTGGGCGAACCGGCCCGGACGCGGGCTACCGGCACTCGCCGTCGAAATGGATCAATCTGGTCTCCAGCCGCTGCCGCTGCCACTACAGCTGCCGACGGCGACGCCGCTGGCGACGCCGCTCGTGCCGGAACAACCCAGCCAGCCGAAGCGGACGAGAAAGGACAGGCAGCCGCAGCCGCCCGTGCCGCCTCGGCCGCGTGACGCCACCGACAAACAGGATGCCCCCGACGTCACGACACCCGGTCCTGTCACACCCGGTACAGTCACGCCCGGTGATGGCAGTTCTGGTGCGTGCGCTCCCCCCGGAACGGCGGTCGAAAGCGCCTGAGCATGCGCTGGATCACGCCGCGTCAACCTGCCTGTCTTTGCTTGCCCTCAAACATTTCCCGGAGTTAATGTTCTCTATCTTCTATCCAATGTTGACGATCCGTAAATCTGGACGAACGTTGCGTAGAAGCAGATAGCCGCATACTGGGGGGTAACGCGATGCACGCAACCGATCTGTTGGCAGCACGACATCCTGGCGTCTTTCCCATCACCCTGGGGGAAATCGCTGCCGCCCACCCTGCGGTGAGCGACTCGTCACCGCTTGCCGGCTACGGTAACTGCACGGCCTGTCCATGCCCGGGTTTCACCGGAAGCACCTACACCTGCGACCGCGGCGGCTGCGGCCACCACTACGACTCGCACTGGTAGAGATCGCCGGGGCACCGGTCAAGCAACCATGCGCGACCATCGAACGGTGACACGAACCCGCCATGATCCTACCCATCCAGGGTACTCTCACCGATGAGAGTATCCTGGATGAGGGTATGATCGAGGCAGGTTGGCATGGCCGAGTTCATCGGACGGGAACGCGAGCTGGCGACGCTTGACCGACTGTTGCAGCGGGTCAGGACCGGCAGCCGGGCGGGTCGTCCTGGTCGGGCTGTCCTGATGCGCGGACGCCGCCGCGTCGGCAAGTCACGATTGGCCGAGGAGTTCGTCGACCGCGCGGGCGTGCCATACCTGTTCTTCACCGCGTCGGCACAGCCGGACATGGCGATGGATCTCCGCCTGTTCACCGAGGCGGCCGCAAGCTCGGATCTTCCAGACGCCGGCCTGTTCCATGAGCAGAAACCCGGATCCTGGGATGCGGCGCTGCGGCTGCTGGCCGGTGCGCTGCCCGCGGACCAACCCAGCGTGGTGATCCTGGACGAGATGCCGTACCTCATCGCCAACGACCCCGGTTTCGAGGGGACACTGCAGAAGCTGTTCGATCGCGAGCTGTCCCGGCGACCGGTCCTTCTGCTGTGCATCGGCTCGGACCTGGCGATGATGGAGGCGCTCAATTCCTACGGCCGGCCGTTTCACCAACGCGCCGGCGAGATGGTGATCCCGCCGCTGAACCCGGCCGACGTGTCCACGATGGTGGATCTGAGTTCTGCCGATGCCTTCGACGCCTACCTGGTGACCGGTGGGCTGCCGCTGATCCTGGACGAGTGGCCCGGCGGCGCCTCAGTTCACGACTATCTGCGGGAGGCGGTCGACGATCCCACCTCCGCTCTGCTGGTCAGCGCCGAACGTGCGCTGGCCGCCGAGTTTCCCGTCGAGGCGCAGGCCCGCGGGGTCCTTGGTGTCATCGGGTCCGGGGAACGGGCCTTCTCGCTTATCGGACGGGCCGCCGGCGGGATCGCGCAGGGCTCCCTGAGCCGCGCGTTGCAGCTGTTGACTGCGAAACGTCTGGTGACCGCCATGGTTCCGCTGTCAACCCGACCCTCCCGCGAAACCCGGTATCTGATCGCCGACCCCTATCTTCGATTCTGGCTGACATTCCTCGGCCCGTACCTCCATGAAATCGAGCGGGGCCGCGGCGACCTGGTTCTCGCCAGGATCGAATCCTCCTGGGCCATCTGGCGAGGACGGGCGATCGAGCCGGTGATCAGGGATGCGCTGCACCGGCTTCCCGCGGGGGTCCTACCAGACGAGACGAACGTCATCGGCGGCTACTGGACCCGTACCAACGACCCGGAAATCGACATCGTCGGCGCGGACCGGGAACCGATCGCCAAAAGGATCACCATGGTCGGATCGATCAAATGGCAGAACAACCATGCCTTTGACGTGCACGACCTCGCCCGGCTCGCCCACCACCGGTCGCAGCTTCCCGGCGCCGACGACTCGACCCCCCTGCTCGCGGTGACCCGTACCAGCACGGCGACGGCCGGCATCCTCGCCCTCGGCCCGAACGACCTGCTCACCGCCTGGCGCCCCTGAAGCACGCGCCGGTTCAGGACACGCCCCAGCCCCGCGCCCGAACGCTTGTGGTTCAGGCCGCCGGGGCGACCGACACGTCGAGGGTGACCGCGTCGGCGTCGGCGTCGAACTCACTCGGATCGCCCTGCAAAGCAAAGGAAACCGCATCGAGGCATTCACTCTCCGCCTCCGCCCGCGTGGCTGTGCCGCCGCCGATGATGTGCAACGCCGGGACGCGGAAGTGCCAGTTGCCGGCTTCGTCATCGAAGAAGAACTCCGCACGCAGTCCGCTCATCGTCCCCGATCGCCCCTCTCCAGCCGCCTCAACTCATCCAAGGTGTACCCGAAGTGCCTGGCGACGTGCGCCATGGCGGGGCCACCGAGATCCACACCATCATGGTAGGCCCACACGCCCCGCCGATCACCCCTGACAAGAACACGATGGGAACCATTCCGTCGGACCTCGACCCATCCGTCGCGCTTCAGCGCCGCCAGGACTCGGGCTGCCTTGGCCAAGGCCGGCCTCCTCACCAGTGGAGATTGCTCCATCAAGCATGACCGGCACATCCGACAAAAATCCTGGAGATGTTGAGCGGCGATGACCGAAACGTGTGGTCCGTGTCGACCAGTGCCCGCCAATAGTTGCGGAGCGACAGAGGCGGCTCGCCCTTGGGGTTCTTGGCGTACGCCGCGTCGCGCTCCAGCAGACCGATCACATACCGACGGTGAGGCAGGGAAGCGGTGCCAGTCTCACCGCCACCGGCCAGCGGCGTCACGTCCACGCCTCCGGTCACGGCCGTCCCCCTGTTCCCCGGACCGGCCTCAGCGGCTCGCGGTCGAGGCTGAATGAGATCGGCGCGACTACGCAGTCTCCGATCCCCGAACTCACCGCGTGGACGTCCGCCGCATGCACGGTCTCGAACACGACGATCACGTCCGGGACCCACCGGCTGTCGCCGGCGAAGACGACGAGACACCGGCCCGGTCACTCCGACCGCACTGAAAGCGCTATTTGCAACTCTTCGCGGCAATGCAGAGGTAGTATTCCTCAACTTTTGCTACTCTCAAGATCAAGTCGAGGCCATCAACAAAGAGATCAGGTATGTCATCGGAATGAGCGACGCAGTAGATGATCGATCATCTTTGCGGCGTCTTTCTATCGCACCTTTGGGTTTACCAGGAGCGTAGAGGAAGCATTCGAACAAGGAAGGGTAGCCTTGCGACTAGTGTCTCGTGATTCCACTGACTTTACTTTCTGTTGTTGTCGACAAGTTTCTTGATGTTGGTCTGGAT
>NZ_CAUVXL010000050.1:0-13458 GCF_963555915.1 Protofrankia sp. Cas4 | reverse complement strand
AGAGTATCCGGTGACAGAGACGACCTGTCAGCAGGGATCTGAGCGGGGGGCCGCCCGCAAGGGCGGTCCCTACCGCGATCGGCCGGAGGTGGTCCACGGCTGACGTGCAGCCGCGAGCAGCTACGCCGCAGCGCGGCTTGCCTCGTCGGCGAGTGAGACCGTGAGGAGTCGGGTCAGGGCGGGCGTGTTCTGGGTGTCGAGCATGGTGATATACCCGGATCGCTGGGTGACCTGGACGATGGCGGGAAACCCGAACCTGCGGATGGTCTGGTAGGCGATGATCGCGCGGCCGGTACGGCCGTTGCCGTCGGAGAACGGGTGGATGTGTTCGAAAGCGACGTGCCCGCTGGCGATCGCCTCCAGCAGGGCCTCGTTGTCGAGGTTGGCGGTTTGCCACTCAGTCTGGTCGGCCCACTGGAGCATGAGTTCTGGGACGCGTTCGGGTGGTGCAGGCTGCCACGACGCGCCGGCGACGATGTTGCTGGATGTCTTGTACTGGCCGCGGTCGTGGGCTAAGCGGTCCATCAGCGTGGCGTGCAGGTCCCGGACGAGGTCGGTGCTCAGGGGTTCGTCGTCGGCGACGGCCCGCAGGATGCGGGCGAGAGCCTGGTAGTGGTTGGCAACCTCGTACAACTCGCGCACCGGCGTGCCGGCCACAGGCACCCGTTCGTCGACCAGCAGGGTGATTGTGTCGGCCAGGGTGAGAGTGTTGCCCTCAAGCGCCGCGGAGTGGTGCGCCAGGCGCACCAGCACGTCCTCGGCGTACTCCGGCGATAGAACCCCGGTCCGGGCGACATCGGCCAGGAACTCCTGTCGGGTCCAGGTCACGGCCGGGTCCGCGCCGCATTGATCACGGCCATCAGGTCGGGCAGGGGGGTGTCCTCATATCGGCTCACGGCGCGGGCCTCGAGTACCCCGGCACGGACGGTCACCTCGACCGTATCTCCGGGGCCGACGCCCAGGGCACGCAGCTCGGTTGGGCTGATCGTGATGCCCGCCGAATTCCCGATCGTGACGACCTTCTTCTGCATACGAACAGAGTACATCCAAGTACGAACTCGCTGTGGTGGCGGCCGACGCCCAGCTGGCGCGTCTGCTCGCGGAGCGGGCCCAGGGCAAGGGAATCAGGCACGGCGGGCACAGGCGGCGAACATCGCCGCGCTGATGATGAGGTTGTTCTCGTCGCGGCTGAGAGACCACCACCGGTCCACCTCGTCCCGCGTCAGCAGTCCGGCTTCGATGATGCTCCGCTGGAATCGCTCCACGAGGAGCTGCCAGGCGAGCCACGACTCGCCGGTGCTGCGGAACTGAGTGCCGTAGTACTGAGCGGCCTCGTCGGTGAAGCCCAGGCTGAGCACATCACCGAGGAGCCGGCGGCCATAGGTCGCGTCGAACCCGCCCTCCTCGCCCATGAGCCGTTGCAGCGCCTGGACCATGGCGGTGTGTATCGACGCCTCGGGGACGACCAGGTCGGCACACGTCCAATCGACCTCCTCGACCAGAAGCCAGCCGCCCGGTGCGACCGCCGCCGCGAGCCGCTGGAGCGCACGCCGATGCGGGTGGAGGTGTGCGATCAGAAGCCGAGCGTGGACCAGGTCGAACCGTGCGTGCGGAAGGTCGTCGACCATCACGTCCATGCGCCGGACCTCGACCGACCCGGGCAGCCGGTCGAGGAAGCGGACGTCGCGGTCCACCGCGAGGACGTGCCCCGCGGAGCCGACGACCTCGGCCAGCGCCCGCGCGACCGAGCCGGTGCCCGCGCCGACCTCGAGGCAGCGATGCCCGGCGCCGATGCCCAGGGCTTCCACGAGCCGCATGGTGCCCGGATCCCACAGCTGCGCCATCGCTTCCAGCCGTGTGCGCTCGTCCGGATGCCCCTGGTCCAACACGTAGGTGGACAAATCAGCGCTCCCGTGGTCGCATATGGCGTCGACTGACGTCAACTGGGACTCCGGCACGCACTATTCCTCATCTCTCCGGGTGTTTACACCGGCGATCTGTTTTTCCTATCGGATCATAGGCCGGATTGCGGTGTGCAGGAATTCATGTGAACGTTTCATCGGCATCGCGGTCGGATTGGTTCGAAGAATGTTCATCTCGCGGCAGTCGACGGAGAGTGTAATCGGCAGCATCCCGGTGAGATGATTTCGAGACACTCGTGCCGAGAGAAGGGCGTGGACGTGTCCACTGCGCCGCAGGTTGTCTTCGACGCCTTTCACCCCATGCATCGAGCCAACCCCTACCCGCGGTACGCGGCCGTCCGCGATTTCGCTGCGCTGTACCCGATCAGGCCGGATATTCTCATGGCGACCCGCTACGAGGAGTGCTCGGCGGTTTTCACGGACGCGCTGTGGGGCCACGGCTACGAGGAGGGCATCAACCCCTTCCGTCCAGGAGTGGCGCCCGACGACGTGCCGGGATCGATGCTGCGGATGGACCCGCCGAACCACACCCGGATGCGAGGACTGGTCAAACGCGCGTTCGTCCCGCGCAACACCGAGGGGCTCCGACAGCAGATCGAGGACCTCGTCAATACGCTGCTCGACACGGCGATCGAGGCCGGCGAGGTCGACCTGATGGAGGCGTTCGCACGGCCACTGCCGCTCACCGTCATCGGCGACATGCTCGGCATCCCGCCCGAGGACTACCCAGCGGTCCAGAAGTGGTCGCTGGAGATCGTCCGTGGCACAGATCCGGACATCCTGCAGTCACCCGAGAGCCTGGCGCGCAGGCCGGAGGCCATGCGGGAGTTCGAGGCGTACTTCGCGGCGCTACTCGCGCAGCGGCGCAAGGATCCTCGCGACGACATGCTGAGCGGGATGTGCGCGGCCGAGGACCGCGGCGAACTGAGCAGCCGGGAGGCGCTCGGGCTGTCCGTGGGGCTGCTGATCGGGGGGTACGAGACCGTCTCCGACCTGATCGGCAAGGGTGTCGTGGCCCTGTTGCGCAACCCCGACCAGATCGCGCTCTGGCTTGCCGATCCCGATCTCGCGGCGCCAGCCGTCGACGAGTTGCTCCGCTACGAGCCACCCGTACAGTTCACCCACCGGGTCGCGCTGGCAGAACGGGAGCTGGCCGGGCACACGTTCGCGCGGGGGGACGGCATCGTCGTCCTGACCGCCGCCGCCAACCGCGACCCCGCCGTGTACACCGATCCGGAGTGTCTGGACATCACCCGGTTCGCCGGCCGCACCCCCGCGCCGCGCCACCTTTCGTTCAGCGAAGGGCTCCACTACTGCCTTGGCGCGCATCTCGGCCGGCTGGAGACCCAGATCGCCGTGGACACCCTCCTACGCCGCGTCCCCGGACTGTCACTGACCGACGAACCCGTCTGGCGCGACACGGTCGCCATCCACGGGTTGGACACCCTTCCGGTCCGCCTTCGGGATTGACCGACCGTCCACGGCGTCCAACCCGTGGATGGCGGAGTTCGCAGCGCAGCAGGAGTGCGGCTGACCACATGGCCGGCTCAGGTCCACCGTGGTTCGTCGCCGCTCCATGGGACTGTTCCCCCGCTTGAACCCGCCCGGCTTCCGAGGTTGGTACCCGAATGCATCAGCGGATTGTTCGATTTATCGTGAGTGCGGCAGCTCCGCACGGACGGCTCGCGCTACCCGCCGGACCCGACCTGGCCGGCACGGAGGTCACGATGAACGAAGGTACGAGAAAGATCTGGGCTCACTCGGGCGACTCGCACTTCCTCGAACCGGACGACCTGTGGTTCCAGATCCTGCCGGCGAAGCAGGCGGAGCGGATGCCACGGAGCGAGAAGGTCGGTGAGAATGAGGAGATCGTCCACGTCGACGGCAAGAGTTTTCGCCGTACCCTGCCGAAGGTCATGACGGTACGGGGTGCCAGTGGCGAGACGATAGTGGAGATGTCACACCGACCACCGGGCGCCCGCGATGTCAAGGCACGCCTGGTCGATCTCAACAACGAGGGCATCTGGGCGGAGGTGGTGTACGCCTCGCTCGGCCTGTGGTCGAACATGATCGAGGACTCCGTGCTCGTCCGGGATGCGGCCCGGGCTGAGAACGAGTGGCTCGTCTCAGAGATCCAGGGCGCTGCCCCCGACCGGCTCGTGCCTGCCGGGCTCATGCCGTTGCTCTCGATCGACGACGCGGTGGCGGAGGTTCAGCACGCCGCCTCGGTAGGGCTGAAAATAGTATCTCTTCCCACCGGGACACCGCCCGGTATGAAGGACTGGAATGACCTCTCATGGGAACCATTGTGGGCGGCCGCAGAAGAGGCAGGGATGGTTCTCGGCTTCCATATCGGCACCGAAAATAATGAACGCGTGCTGTACCGCGGGCCCGGCGGTGCCGTTCTCAACCTCCTGGAGACCTCCTATGAGGGACAGCGGACGGCGGCCAAGCTCGTCGGCGGCGGCGCCCTCGATCGTCACCCCGACCTGAAGATCCTCATCTCCGAGGGCGGGGCGACCTGGGTGCCGTTCGTAGGCGACCGCCTCAACGAGGGGTACCGCCAGCACGCGGCGTTCGTGCGACCAAAGTTGTCCCGCGAGCCCAAACAGATCCTCTACCGCCAGGTGTACGCATCATTCCAGCACGACGAGTCAGCGCCGGCGGCGCTGTGGGCGATGGGCTACCGGAACGTGATGTTCGGAAGCGATTATCCGCACCTGGAGGGCACTTTCGGTCATACTCAGAAGACGCTACGCGAGCTCTTCGACGGGGTGACGCCCGAGGTACGCCACCGCATCACCCGCGGTGCGTTCGAGGAGCTGTTCCCGCACGTCAGCTCCCCGCCCGAGTAGAAGGGGGCAGGTTGGTGTGAACGGCGGAGCGCATAGCATGTCGCGGCCGGCCCGCGAGTGTGTCGCACGCATCGCGGTTGCCGTGGCACTGATGGCGGTCAGTACGGGATGTGCTTCCAGCACGGGCGGTGTGGCGGCGACACCGGCGTCGGGTCGCTCCCCATCGCCATCATCGGCCGTCCGGACGGTGTTCCCGCCCGGTGCGACGTCCGGGTCAGCCGTCGGTTCCACGGCGGCTGACCCGGGGCATGGCTGCCTGACCGTGAACCTGCGGGTGAGCGCCGCCAACCTGGACAACGCTGCGGGGCACAGCTACGAGCAGATCATCCTGACCAACATCGGCGCCACATCCTGCGTGATCGGGGGCTTTCCCGGTGTGTCGTACGTCGACGCTGGTGGCCGTCAGCTCGGTGCCGCCGCAGATCGCACCGGTGGTCCTGGTATGCCGGTCCCGTTGCTGCCCGGGCAGCACGTGACCGGCGTTCTCGCGATGATTCACACCGGTATACAGGCCGGGTGCGAGGAGCCGTACCAGACCGCCGAGGCCGTCGGCCTTCGTGTCTACCCGCCGGCCAACCTGACGGCACTGCTGCTGCCGGGCAGCGGACCCGAAACGGTGTGCGCAAGCCCGTCCGTCCACCAGCTCCAGATTTCCGCGCTCACCCGGTGAGAACGCCGGTGGGATGCCAGAGATCGGCCTGGCCCTTGTGGCAACGCCGCCTGACTGCTCACCTGCGTTCCCGGCCCTCGTCGATGCCTCCAGAGTCGGGTCCGGGACGTCGCGGATCGTGATCGCGGTCATGCCTGCATTTTATCTGCAATGCCAGCATTCTGTCAGCCCGGTCGAGGTCCTTCCGGGCCCTTCAGGTCAGGAACGTCCGGAGCCTCTCAGTCCATTTCGGTTAAATGGATTCTGTCTCTACCTCGTTTCCGTCGGCGAACCTGGTCCCAAACAAGAAGCCACAAGACAGCGGGAGCGCGTCGGAAAGTGGAAAATGGAGACGGTGAGTACCGATGCAACATCCGCTGGCGGACTGGCTTGTAGTAACGGGGAAGCTCCTTCAACGGGGATGGGGCGAAGGGGTCGGTTCAGCCGCGATGGTTTCTCCCTCGGTGACTCCACACAGCGGCCCGCAGTAACAGCTAAGGAGTGTGATCAGTTTGTCCGGGAGCGCAGATCGTGTTGTAGGTCAACCAAAAGACGGACTAAATCCCGGGCGGGCAGGAGGTGATGTGACTCTTCGTCGCGAGCCAGTTCTGCTGGCGGTCAGTTCAGCCGCGCCGGATACGACGATCGGCCAGACCGAACTCTTCGACGGCTTCTACAGCCAGCTCTACAGCGGTGTCCCGCATGCGCGTCGGCTCTTCATCGACTCCACCCGGGTCCAGCGCAGGCACTTCTACTGGGACCCGCGCCGGGCCTACTCCGACGGCTTTCCGCCCACCGGAGCACTGATGGACGCCTGGGAACAGGGTGCGCTTGAACTGGGTCGACGGGTGGTGCCGGCGGTCCTCGCCGGCCACGATCCGGCCACGGTCGGCACGTTCATCATGGTGAGCACCACCGGCTACACCTGTCCCGGTCCGGAGGTCCGCCTCGCCGCGGAACTCGGGCTGCGCTCCGACATCCGGCGTATCTCCATCGGCCACATGGGCTGCTACGCGGCCATCACCGGGCTACGGACCGCACTTGACGCCCTCGCCGCCCGGCCCGATGAGCTCGTCCTCGTGGTTTGCACAGAGCTGACGTCCATGCACTGCCAGCCGGACGCGATCTCGGAGCAGATTATCGTGCAAGGCCTGTTCGGCGACGCGAGCGCGGCGATGCTGCTGGGCACACGCCCGGCGGACCGACCCGTCGGTCATCCGACGACCGACCACCCGAGCGCCGGCGCTCCGGCCTGTGGCGTCAGCGCGGCCGTCGTCGTCACCCGCACAGTGACGCACCCGGGAACCGCAGAACACATGAGGATCCGGGTCCAAGAAGACGGATTCCGGTTATGCATGTCCCCGGCGGTCCCGGCGATGCTCGGGTCGACCACCCCGCCGTTCGTCGACCAGCTGCTCGAGGGGTCGGGCCTGGGTGTCGCCGACGTGCGGCACTGGGCGATCCACCCCGGCGGCCCGCGGATCGTGGCCGAGGTCGGCGCCGCGCTCGGCCTGTCGGAGGCGCAGCTGCGACCAGCCATGGAGGTCCTGCGCGACTATGGCAACTGCTCGTCGGCCACCGTCCTGCTGGTCCTGCAGCGGATGCTCGCGCTGGACCGGCCGGAAGCCGGCGACCACGCTGTCCTGATCGCGTTCGGACCGGGGCTGACCACGGAGGCGGCCCTGCTGCGTTTCTGATCCGGCGACACCACACTGATCCGGCGACACCACACTCGAAGTCACGATCCACGACCACAGCACCCTGCGGGGCTCCAGAACCCCCTGCGATCAGGCGTCGGCGGGCGACGACGCACCAGCTGACCAGCCGTTGTCACACGGCTGTAGGCGTTGCGTACACGTTGTCGTCCCGTGTGCTGGAGGCGTTCCGGAGGTTTCGTCCGCCGCTGGCGCTCATATCACTTAAATGGTTTACTTTGTTGCATGATTGCGGAGGAGAAAGATCACAGTATTGAGCTTCGCCCGTTCCAGGTCGAGATCGATGACGCGGTGCTTGACGACCTACGCGGCCGGCTCGAGCGGACACGATGGGTCGACGACCTGCCCGGCAGCGGATGGGACTACGGCGTCGCCGTGGCATACCTGCGGGAGTTATGCGAGCACTGGCGGACGGCCTTCGACTGGCGTGCCGCCGAAGCCCGGCTCAACGCCTTCCCGCAGCACGTCACCGACATCAATGGGCTCGGTATCCACTTCCTGCACGTCCGGTCGCCGGAACCCGACGCGCTCCCGCTCATCCTCACGCACGGCTGGCCTGGTTCGGTCGCCGAGTTCCTCGACGTGCTCGGCCCGCTGTCCGACCCGGCGGCGCACGGCGGCGACCGTGCCGACGCGTTCAACGTCGTCGTACCGTCGCTGCCGGGTTTCGGCTTCTCCGGTCCGTCGTCCTGCCGTGTCACCGACCGACGGGTGGCGCAGGCGTTCGCCGAGCTGATGGGACGGCTCGGCTACGAGCGCTACGTCGCGCAGGGCGGCGACATCGGCGCCCAGATCTCGGCGCTGCTCGGCGAGCTCGATGCCGGGCACGTCGCCGCCGTGCACCTCAACCTGCTGCCCGTCGGCCCACCGGCTGACCGCGACCCGTTCGCCGGCTTGTCGGCTGAGGATGCCGCGCTGGCGCAGCGCACGCTGGCGTTCCTCGACAGCGACACCGGCTACTGGAAGATCCAGGGCACGAGGCCGCACACCGTCGGCAGCGCACTGATGGACTCGCCGGCAGGCCTGGCGGGGTGGATCGTGGACAAGTTCCGGTCATGGACCGACTGCGACGGCGACGTCGAGCGGGCATTCACCAAGGATCAGCTCCTGACGAACATCACGATCTACTGGGTCACCCAGACGATCGCCTCGTCGGCCCGCTGGTACTACGAGAACGCGGGCGTCGGCGGGCAGTCCGAACCACCCCGGGTCGAGGTTCCGACCGGCTATGCCGACTTCCCGGGCGAGCACTACCGCATGCCGCTGGCCTGGGCCCGACCGCGGATCAACATCGTGCACGTCTCGTCGATGCCCAAGGGTGGTCATTTTGCCGCCCTGCAGGTACCCGACCTGTTCGTCGATGAGCTTCGTACCTTTTTTCGAGCGTTCCGATGACCGCGGCACTGCCGTCGACGATCGACGACATCACCCCGGAATGGCTCACCATGGCGCTGGGCACCCGGCTACCCGGTGTCGAGGTGGTCGATGTCGCCGTAGACGAGGTGCTGCGCGGTACGGCAACGAAAGTGTTCGTCCAACCGACCTACGGGGACGGCGACCCGCCGCCGGGCGCCCCGGGCTCGGTGTGTGTCAAGGGTGCCTTCGAGGACAACGCGGCCCTGATGGCCGCCACGGGGATCTACGAGCGCGAGGCCGTCTTCTACCGCGACCTCGCGCCCGGCCTGCCGCCGACGGGCACTGCGGCGTGGTTCGCCGACGCCGATTCGCGCACGCGTCTCGGTGTCGTCGTCCTCGACGACCTGCGCCGGGAAGCCACCTTCTGCCGGGCCACCTCGCCGCTGTCGATCGACGAGGTGGCCGCCGGTCTCGAATTGATCGCCCGCTACCACGGCGCGACGTACGCCGGCCCGGTCCTGCACGAGCACCCCGCACTGCATTCCTACGTCACCCGGGACAACCCGTCGGGTCACTACTTCGCGACGATGGATGCCGAGCGGGTCGCGCACTTTCTCGCTCTGCCGCTGCGTTCGGCGGCGATCCCCATGGAGCTGCACCGGCCCGACCTCGTCATCGACCTGTTCTGGCGCTGGGTCGACCAGAGTCAGGAAGGCCCCTGGGTGCTCACCCATGGAGATGATCACATCGGAAACTGGTTCCGGCGCCACGATGGCACGCTAGGGCTCGTCGACTGGCAGACCATCTGCCGCATGCGCCCAGCCCATGATGTCGCCTATTTCATCACTTCAGCGCTCGATGTCGACGATCGGCGTGCCGCCGAACGCGACCTGCTGCGTAGCTACCATGGCTGTCTCACCGCCGCCGGTGTGCAACCTGCGACATTCGACGAGCTCTGGCTCGACTACCGGCGCCACATGGCGTTCGGGCTCATGGCATGGCTGACGAGCCTGGAGTGGATGAATCCCGAGCCGATCCACGCGGCCGCTGTCGGACGCTTCGCCCACGCGGTGCTTGACCTCGAGGTGGCCTCGGCCCTCGGTCGGGCCCCTGGGTGATGCGGGCGACGTCACGGACCGAACACAGCCGGTCGACCGTCCCGGCCGCATCGAGGCGGGCCAGGAAGTCCCGTTCCGCCGGCCCACGAGGCCCCCGCGCCGGATCGAAGCTGTCGTGCTGTACGTGACGGATCAGGGAAGGAAGCCCGCGCGTCGGGCCGCGACGACGGTCTCTGTCCGACCGTGGGTGCCGAGCTTGCGCATGGCGTTACGTAGGTAGCTTTTGACTGTCTCGGACCGTAGGCCCAGCCGTCGCCCCACCTCGGCGTTGCCGCAGCCCACCGCGACCAGGGCCAGCACGTCCAGCTCCCGGGGCGACAGTGGGTTGCCTCGGGCGGGGCGACCGCGGGGCCGGGTCAGCCGGTCGCAGACCAGTTGGAGACGCCGGCGCAGGGCTGCGTCGGTGATCTCGTGGGCGATCGAGCGCAGCTCCGCGTGGGCCTCGCGGACATCCTCCCACCCCGGCGCGGCGGGAGCCTCGCGGGCGGATTGGATGATCGCGGCCGTCTCCAGCTCCGCCAGACGCCGCTCGACCTCCGACCGTACGGTCAGCTCGACGCCCACCCCCACAGCGATCTGGTTCATCGCGGCCAGCACCCAGCCGCCCAGCGGCTGTGGCTCGCGGACGCCGCCGTACAGGACGCTGAACACCGATTCGCCTACGAGCACCGGCACCGCCGCGATCGCCCGGAGGCCTTCGGCGGTCACCTGCTTGTCGTATTCGTGGCTGATGCGCGAGTCGGCGGCGTAGTCGTCCACGCTGCCGGGCCTGGCTGCGAGCAGCACGCGTCCGCCCAGGCCGTTGCCGGCGCTGACGACCAGGTTAGGGAGCGCATCGGTCCAGGTCCCGGCGAACTCGGTGAGTCGCACACCCCGGCCCCCGGGTGACACCTCGCCACCGAACGCCACAGGCAGCCCGGTCACTCGTCGCATTCGGCCCAGGGCCGCACGCAGCAGCTCACGGCGCTCCAAGGCCGGGATGCCGGCCGGCCGATGTGTTGCCGCCATGCGGCCAGAATGTCACGCACACCTCCATCCGCGGCTACCCCTGAACGGGGGTGGTGGGCTACCTGGCTTGCCCGGATGCTGCTGCGTATGGCTGCCTCACTGCTGTCCTACGCGTCCGGCGTCTGCGTGGTGCCGCTGCTGGGCGAGACGATCGGGGAGAACCTGGAACGCGCCGCGGCCCGGTACGCCAGCCGGGAGGCATTGGTCGACGTGGCCACCGGCCGGCGTTGGACCTACGCCGAATTCGACGCCGCCGTGAACGAGCTGGCCCTCGGGCTGCTGACGATGGGCATCGCCAAAGGTGACCGGGTCGCCATCTGGGCGCCCAACTGCGCCGAGTGGGTGCTGACCCAGTACGCCACGGCGAAGATCGGCGCGATCCTGGTCAACGTCAACCCGGCCTACCGTGCCCACGAGTTGGGCTACGTCGTCCGTCAGTCCGGGATACGCCTGCTGATCAGCGCGGTCACCTACCGCACCAGTGACTACCGGGCGATGCTCGCCGAGATCGGATTCGAACCGACGGTGTTCATCGGCGAACCCGGCTGGGACGAGCTCGTCGCGGCCGGCCGCCGCGCTGACCCCGCCCAGTTGCGCGAACGGGCGGCCACGTTGGCCTTCGACGACCCGATCAACATTCAGTACACGTCGGGCACCACCGGTTTTCCCAAGGGCGCCACACTGTCCCATCACAACATCATCAACAACGGCTACTTTGTCGCTGAGGGTCTCGGCTACACCGAGGACGACAGGGTCTGCCTGCCGGTGCCGCTTTATCACTGTTTCGGCATGGTGATGGGCAACCTGGCGGCGATCTCGCACGGCGCTTGTGTGGTGCTCCCTGCGCCCGGGTTCGACCCCGAGGCCACGCTGGCGGCGGTGCAGGCCGAGCACTGCACCTCGCTGTACGGCGTGCCGACCATGTTCATCGCGGAATTGGGCCACCCACGGTTCGGCGACTTCGACCTGTCCAGCCTGCGTACCGGAGTCATGGCCGGGGCGTCCTGCCCGGTGGAGGTGATGAAGCGCGTGGTCGGCGACATGAACATGGCGGAGGTGGCCATCTGCTACGGCATGACCGAGACCTCCCCGGTGTCCACGATGACCCGCCGCACCGACGGCCTGGTCCAACGCACTGAGACAGTCGGCCAGGTCATGCCGCACCTGGAGGTGAAGATCGTCGATCCGGACACCGGCCGGGTAGCGGGCCGCGGCGAGCCGGGTGAACTGTGCACCCGCGGCTACTCGGTGATGCTCGGCTACTGGGACGAGCCGGACAAGACCGCCGAAGCGGTGGACGTGGCCCGCTGGATGCACACCGGCGACCTGGCCACCATGAATGCCGAGGGCTACGTCAACATCGTCGGCCGGATCAAGGACATGGTGATCAGGGGCGGCGAGAACATCTACCCCCGGGAAATCGAGGAATACCTCTACACCCACCCCGACATCGCCGACGTCCAGGTGATCGGCGTCCCCGACACGAAGTACGGCGAGGAGCTGATGACATGGATTGTGATGCGCCCCGGCGCCGAGCCGCTCACCGCCGAGCAGCTCCGGGAGTTCTGCGCGGGCCGCCTGGCGCACTACAAGATCCCGCGGTACGTCCACGTGGTCGACGGGTTCCCGATGACCGTCACCGGCAAGATCCGCAAAGTGGAGATGCGCGAACAGAGCGTCGACCTGCTGGGCCGGCACGACGCGGCGAGCATCAAAGCGCCTGAGACACCACGGGGAGCGGCTGCGCGGCCGTCCCCGTGATCTGGGCGGTCCGGGAATGGAGCCCGGCAAAACTCGGCCACCGTGATCCGTACAGGTTCCGGCTCCACCAGCCAGACTCGTCTGCCGCCACATCCCGACCTGGACCGTCCGCCGCCGTACCTTCCTGCCGGTCGTTCTTCAGCGCCTCAGGCGCTGGGCCTGGCGGTCGTGTCGGTGGGGTCGTTCGCTGTTGCCGTGGTGTCAGAAGACAGGGTGACGAACGTGGGCGGTTTGCGGGCCACGAGCCGTTCGACGATGCCGAGTTTGTAGCGTTCCTGCCGTTCGATCGTGAAGCCTTCGGTTTGCGCCTGTAGCAGGGGACGTCGGCGTAGGTGTTCGCCGCCAATCCGAATAGTGATCGTTTCGAGTAGTCGCTGGGCTGCTCGTACATGCCACGGCGAGCCGGCCACATGGTCCAGGAGCAGCAGCCGGCCGCCGGGCCGCAGCACCCGCTTCATCTCGGCGAGGGCCCGGTGGACGTCGGGGACGGCGCACAGGGACAGGGTGCATACCACGGTGTCGAAGGAGGCGTCGGGCAGGTCCAATGCCTGGGCGTCGCCGACGTGGAGGTCGACGGTACGGCCGAGGTCCTGCGCTCGCTGCCGGGCGATGTCCAGCATCGCCGGGCTGAGGTCGATTCCTGTGAGTGTGACGGTGTCTGGATAGTAGGCGAGGTTGCGGCCGGTGCCGATCGCGACCTCGAGCACGTTGCCGGTGGCCTGTGTGCAGACCCAGGCACGGCCGTCGCCGAACAGGACTCGCTCGAAGAAGGCCATTTCCCGGTCGTAGGTGTGTGCGTGCCTGTCCCAGTAGCGGTGCAGGCGTTCGGTATTGCCAGGGTGCGGTGTTTCCGGCATTCGATCACGTCCTTTGCCCGGCGGGGCACTGGGCCAGGCGGGGGTCCTCAGCGCTGGTCAGTTGGAGCTGGCGGGCCCAGGCGGAGACGACGATCGGCGACGGAATACCCGGATAGGGGCTGAGGATCTCCATGGTGTTGGTGTCGACGATCCGCCGCAGAGCGGCGACCCAGGTGCGGGACGCATATGGCGATCATGTGAGGCTGAGACAACGGTT
>NZ_CAUVXL010000049.1:25186-46242 GCF_963555915.1 Protofrankia sp. Cas4 | reverse complement strand
CTCATTAAACACCACAGTCAGCATTTTGTAAAGTCAGTGGAATCACGAGACACTAGAGGGAATCACCGGATATGAGATCCCTGTACTGCTCTCCAAGTAGCGAGGAAAACCGGGGCGGGGTCGAACTGGCCGACAGCGCCACCGACGTCGAGGAGGTTCTTGCGCTGACCGCCCGCATCCTCAGACAGACCCTCCACGACGATGCGGCCCGCCCTGTCCTCGAGGCCATGATCACGGACGTCTTCCCATGGATTGAACTGCTTCCCGTCGACGAGCAGGCGGAGTGCATCAGCACGCTCCTGCGCCGGCTGCAGGCAAGCGCCGAAGCCGGTGTCCTGGCACCCTTCACCCAGCTCGCGCACGAGTGGAAGCAGACCGCCGCGATCCACGCGGATCCCGCCCTCACCGCAGACCTCAGCCGGCCGCTACCCGGCGACGGCCCCGTCCTACATCGACCGTCATAACCGGACGTGTCTGGTACTGCATCGACGACGAGAAACAACGCATCTGGATCAGCCGTGCCGGTGCAGGCCATCCACAAGCAACCGAATAGCGGTTCTGCGTGCTCCACTCGACTCGCCGTTGCTCGACGCATTCGTGTCCGTGGTCTGGGTGGCCAGGCACGCATTGCTACGACCGTTTGAACCGACTCACAGCCAGGATCTGTCCCGGGCGTCGGCGCAGGTCAGCGGCTGGAGTCGATCAGATCGCGGTCGGGCGGAGCTGCGTGATCGGTATGGCCACGCCGCCCGGCACGTACCCCCCGGATCCCGAGCCAGCCGACGGCGGTGCCGATCGTGAGCGAGACGGTGGTGAGCACCAGGTGCACCAGGAAGAACCCGGTCGGACCGTCGCTCCACGACCGGTCGTCGGCCCAGATGTTCTTCAGGAACGTCGGCCAGATCACCCACGACCAGACACCCACCGCGACCAGGAACCAGCCAGCCTTCTTCGACAGCGTCACCCACCCAGCCTCGCACCGCGCCGCGGCGCCAGCTCCGCCCAGGCCAACCACGGGGCATGACCCCAATCACATCGGTCCGCAGCGGCCACCGATCGGGAATCTCTGGGACACCGATCAAGACGATCAAGAAAACCCCTATTGCGATTGGAATCGAACCAGCGTCCAGTTTGCATTCTCGGTTTCTCGGTTCCTGCTGGCGGATAGCCGGACTATCCTGTGACACGGACGCCGGTTTCGAGAGGCGGGTCGGTCTTCTCGAGTGCTTCCGGGAGGAGAGCTGGCCAGGACCACAGGGAGCAGAGATGGTCGATTCACTGGGACTTTCCGTCGCCGCGCTGCTGGCGGCACGTGGCGCCGAAGCGTTCGGAGCCGGAGCAGGCCGTGGCGCCTGGGAGATCATCGGCCGCCTCGCCGAGGTCGTTCGGCGCAGATTCTCCGGGGATACCCAGGCAGCAGGCGCGATACGGGAGCTGGCGACGAACCCCACCAGCGCCGAGCGGATGCAGACGGTGGCGGAGTTCGTGTCACACTACGCACGTCTTGACCCGGAGTTCACGGCCACACTGAAAAATTTGATCAACGAGGGTCAAAATGAACCCCTGATCAGGCAGGTCGTCACCAACGTCTCCGACAGCGCCTCGGTAGAAAAGATCGTAAACATCGGCGAAGTACACGGAGACATTACTTTCTGAGGTATCCCGGCCGCACCATTCACCAGAATACTAAACCGGACGTCGGAGCGACGCATGGACCCGGAAACTGCTATAATAGCGGCGACTCGGCTGCTCAAAATGAGCACCGGCACCGCAGGCGATCGAGAGATATGCGCCATCCTTGTGCGCCTGCTCGAAAGTCATACAATTAACGCGCTGCTTGACGAATCATCGAACCCGCTGATAAGGGAATCGCTCGTCACCAGGCTGGCGCAGACCCTCGCCGAGGCAGCAGCGACGAGTCCGGTCGCACGGCAGGCGCTCACCGAGTTCGTTGAACAGCTGCCGGCATCCTCGGGTGATCCGCAGGGCGAGCACAATAACATTCCCACGGAAGCGGTAGACGATCGATGTGGTAGCGCTGAAAGGGCCAACAAACTGTCGGCACGACCTGTCCCAGCGGAAGCCACCGAGGCCGGCAGCGTTGCCGGCCAGGAAGGCATACAACTGACCCTGGGCGATCACGTATTCGTCAAGAAACTTACAGTCATCGGCACGGTGCACGGTCAGGTAACCATCGTGCCCGAGTCGCCCGAGCCTGTTCCAGCGGCGGAGGCCAACGAGGAAATGCGACGGCGTGCGCTTTTGCGAGACATCGTGGTCGGCGTTGGTGCCCGTCTGACCGCGCCGGCACTCGAAGCCCTCGAAGATCTTCGACGTGACACGGACCGCCTCATTGTACCCAGCTCCCGCGGCCGGATTCTCGTCGACGCATGGGAATCCGTGGCTGAGGACCACTCCCGCTCCTACGCGACCAGCCCTCCTACCACACTCCTGCGAGACCTCCTGCTCGATGTCTCCGAGATCCGTGATGTGCTCCAACATTTCCGCTCGTCCAAACTGACTCAGGATCTTATGCGTGTCCTTGGTCAACTCGCCGCGATCGCTGGGGTCGTCGCCAACGACCTCGGCGAAACGCATTCTGCCCGCGGCTGGATGCGAACCGCCCGGTTGGCCGCGGACGAAGCGGGTGACAAGAATCTTGTGGCATGGACATACGCACGGGAGGCATTCTTCTTCCTGCATTACAGCAGACCCCCAGAAATGGCGGTACGGCTTGCGGAAGCTGCTGTAGCGGCGGCCGGGAGCGCGCCCTACGCAGCAGCAGTCATGGCACCAACCGTCGAAGCGCGCGCCCGCGCGCGGTTCGGGGATGTGGCGGGTGCCATAGACGCGCTACGCAGAGCGGATGACGTCTTCGACCGGGTCGGTGATCCTGAGTCCGGTGGCCTTTTCGGCTGGACTCTCCAGCAGCTCCACTTCAGCGCAGGAAAATCGCTCACGATCCTGGGTCAGACCCGGTTGGCATTGGTAGCCCAGGACCACGCAGAAGCGATGTTCCCAGCCGGCGAAGTACTCGATCCTGCTCTGGTCAGGCTTGACCGGGCCCAAGCGCTGATACGCGGGGGTGAGATCACGGAAGGATGTCGGCTGGGTGTCAACGTCCTCCGATCGTTGCCAGCGGAGTTCCGCTCGCCGCTGATTCGCTCCTGGGCCGATGAAGCGGTCGCGGCAATACCGGAGAAGCGTCGCCGGTTGGCGATTGCGCGGGAGTTTCAGGAGGCCCAAGCACTACTCATGTAACCACATTGGCCGGATTGCCGGCAACGAACGCTGCTACGTTCCGCACGCACACATCCCCCTTACGGACGAGGGCTTCGTCTGTATAGAAGCCGATATGCGGCGTAATGATTACATTAGGCAACACGGTCAGGGTGTCATCCGGGAAGTCGATATCGTCGAGTGCCGCGCCCGCCAGCTGGTCACGCCGTAGTGCCGCTACCAGCGCGGGCTGGTCCACGAGTCCAGCCCGGCAGGTATTGATGAGATACGCGGTGGCCTTCATCTGTGCGAATTCGCTCGCGCCCATCAGTAGGCGGGTCGCCTCGGTGAGTGGGACGTGCAGCGATATCACATCGCTTTCACACAGCAGCGTAGAAAATGGCACAAAATCGACGCCGAGCGTCTCCGCCCGTTCCGGTGTCATACGTCGGGCATGCGTGATGACCCTCATACCGAGACACTGGGCCAGGCGGGCAACCTCACGGCCTATGTCGCCAACGCCGATCAGTCCCAGGGTTTTCCCGACCAGCTCGAATCCGCGGAATCCACGCCAGGCAAACGCACCATCTCGCACCGAGCGGTCCGCCCAAACGACATGACGGGCCAACGCAAAAATCATCCCCAGGGTGAGTTCGGCCACGGCACGCCCGGCATAGGCAGGAACGTTGGTGACAACCACCCCGTGCTTCCGCGCCGCCGAGATGTCGACATAATCATAGCCTGTGGCCCAAACTGAGACGAGACGCAGCTGGGGAAGCCGCGCGAAGACGTCGGGGCCAAGGCTAGTCCAACCAAGAACGGCGATATCGGCGCCCTCGAGCCTTTTTATGATCTCAGCATCATCAGACGGATTGTCATCGTGCTTTACCACCGCGCCCAGCTCCGCAAGCTGGCGGTGTTGGTCCTCAGTAAGATCAATATCATCCAGAATAACGATCTTCATTGCTACCAGCTTCCAGTCCCGACAGTTCAGCCAGTAGGCCAAATGGCGCACGATCATAGATCTTCTCGCACCCGCTGACCTCCAGGGTCGCTGGGACCCAATCACTACCGTAGTGCACCGAGTCCTCCACCCGTTCCGGCGATGATGCGCAACGCCGGAACGTGGATGTGGCACTGGCGGACCTCATCGTCGAAGACGAGCCAGCACGCGGTCTGCTTATGATCGTCGGCCGTCTTCTACACGGGCCCCGTAGCGTCGGTGTCGGCGTGGGCGCCGAGGTAGATGAAGCCGTAGGCCTCGTCGCGAAAGGGGATTCCGGCGGCCCGAAGAGCATCGTCCCAGTCGCCGGTGCACGCGGGATCCGCGCCTTCGCTGCCGTGGTCGGCGGTCAGCACGATGGCGGTGTCGTCGGTGAGTCCGCGCTCGTCGAGCAGGTCGAGGAAAGCCCCCAGGCGCCGGTCCGCGTCGACCATCGATGCGCGGGCCTGCGGTGAGTACGGCCCGCCGCTGTGGTGTGCGGTGTCGGTCACCGTCGTGTTCCACCACATGAACGCGGGCGGCTGCGCGTCCCCACCCCACAACTGGGCGACCTGTGTGAGGCCGAGCGCGTCCACCTGGGTCGACCAGGCGTAGTCCGGATCGGCCGCAACCCATTGCGCGGTCGCGTGCGGGTCGCCCTGCGCCGAGGGCAGATGCTCACCCAGGCCGCTGGCGCCGTCGCCGCCGCTCATCGAACGGACCAGCGCAAAGGTCGAATATGTCGCGCCCCGGTCGACCGGCTCGTTGACGCACGCCGTCGACACACCGGGCCGTGCCGCCGCGATCGCCTCGAAAACCGTCCGAACGCCGTCCCGGAGCTGATCACATGCCACATGCCAGGTGGACGAGTCGTTGGCGATGACCCGACGCCCGGTCTCCCGGTCGAAGTAGACGTTGTTCAGGATGCCGTGCCGCCCCGGGCCGACCCCGGTCAGCGCCGAGGTGTGGTTGGTCAGGGTGACGCTCGGGAACTCCGCGATGGCACCGCCGGTCAGGGCGCAGCCCCGCGCCAGCAGCCGGGCAACCGCCGGCAGCTCACCGGTGACGGCCATGTTCAGCAGGTCGTTACAGTTCGCGCCGTCCCAGAGCAGACCGACGACGTGGCGGGCACCCGGCGCACACAGGTCCGCGAGCGGTCTGCCGTCAAGGTCAGCGGTACCGTCACCATCACCCTCGACGTCAGGCCCTTGCGGACCCGCCATGGAGGCCCCAGCCAGCAGTGCCAGGGTCGGCGCGACGTCGACGATGCGGGCCGAGCGGTCGAGCATGCCGCGCCCACCGATGCCGGCCCCGGACAGCACCAGCGGCGCCCGGGACTGACCCGCGTCCAGCGACCCGTGCTCACCCAGGTGCCCGCCGCGCTCCGGCCAGTGATGCGCCGCACTGTGGACGACCACGATGTCCGGTGACCGGTGCGGATCGGCGAAGACCGAGGCGAGCCGTACCCCGGCGAGCGGGTAGGAGTTGCGGTCGTTCGGCGGTGACGGATCATCCAGCGCCACGTCCAGCGGAACGCCGTGCATCGGATCCTGCACGGCCACGGGATCATGCCCGTGCAGCACCTGCCAGCGGCCGGCCGGGTCGGCGAGTGCCACCCTGGAGGCGCCGTCGACGTTGGCGACATTGAGCCAACCATCGCGGACCCATGCCACGAGGTCCACGACAGCGGCCAGGTCCGGATTCGTCAGGACGGCGACCGCGGCCGACAGGATGTCACCCTCAGGCCCGGTGTGAACCTGGTTGTCCGCGATCAGGACTGCGTCACGGGCACCGACCTGGACCGGAAACGTGCGCTGGCTGCTGGGCACGATCGGACCCTATCGGCACCCCATGGACCACCGGTCGACGTACGGATCAACATCTCCAGATCGCCATACGAACAATCCGCTGGCTTTCACCACGTTTCCTCATCGCGTAGCGCCTCGAGCGCCTTACCGAGCTGATCGGTGCCGTCGCTCGGACGCATTCTCGGCCGATATCCGGGTCGTACCGCCAACCGGGCCTGACCGGACTCGACCAGCTGCATCATGATCGGGGTCGGAGTCCGGTCCTCGACGGGCACGATTCGAGCGATCAGCCGGCGGGGCGTGTGGCTCACGTCAGGCTGCGAGGGTCTTGCGGGGTCGACCGCGGGGCCGCTTGCGGGGGACGACCGCGCCCGTGACGACGAGCTCACCGCCCCAGACACCCCAGGGCTCGCAGCGGTCAAGGGCGGCCACCAGGCAGGCGTGGCGCAGGGGGCAGTCACGGCAGACTGCCTTCGCCGCTTCGACGTCCTCGGGGGACTCGGCGAAGAACAGATCCGGGTCAACGTCCCAGCAGGGCAGCGCCAGCCGGTCCCGCTCGATCCGGGCGATGGTCAAGGGGTCGAACACCGGGGTCACCTCCGACCTTCAGTCAGGAATCGGTCACGGAATATTCGGTCAGGTCCGGTCGAGAAAAGATCAGTCAGATGCAGATCGGTCAGATGAAGATCGTCAAACCTGGACCAGACGGGCGCAGAGACGACAAAGGCCGCGGTCCCGTCCGGGATCCGCGGCCTCAAGGTCGGCGCTCTGTGGCTCGTCAGGCCAGCAGCAGACCTCGGGGCGGACCCGGGACATAGAGCGTGTGCATCGCCCATGTCTGGATACGGGTTTGCGCAGCCGATGCTCGGCGCGTGGTGTCAGGTAGCCCAAACCGATCGGGCGAACAGACGAACGCGTCGGCAATCCCAGTACCACCCACAGGGACCACCTCCATACGTTCGTATCGGCACGTTCATGTCAGCGACGGGCAGGTATTTCCGGTGCCCACTGAGCACGGTAGAAGGCGTCCTCAGCCTCGGCAACCTATTTTCTAGGTTATCACGCAGATACCCAGTGCAACTGTCCGGCTGCTCAACCGGACTGCGACGAGGACGACGAGGACGACGCGGTCGCCGGCGCCGGGACGGGCTCCGGGAGCGCCCGCCCCTCGACGAGAGCCAGCACGTCCTCGCCGTAACGATCGAGCTTGGCCTGGCCGATGCCGGGAATGCTGACAAGCTCCGCGACGCCGGTGGGCCGGTGCTCTGCGATCGCCATCAGGGTCGCGTCGGTGAGCACCACGAATGCCGGCGCTCCCTGCTCCTTGGCCCGGGCCGACCGCCAGGCGCGCAGCCGGTCGAACAGCGCCTGGTCGACATCGGCGGGGCAGGTCTCACATCGGCCCATCCTGGCCGCCGGACCCGCCAACGGGCGTCCGCACACCCGGCAACGCACCGCCGAGCGGTTGCGCGACCGCTGCCCACCGGCGCCGGACTCTCCCGACGCGGCGGCACCCGTGCCCGACCGCGTCGGCCCACCCGCCGACGCCGGCGAGCGCGGCATGAGCCCGTCAAGGAAATGTGAGGGCCGCCGAGACCTACGACCGCCTTCGTTGCGGGCCAGCGCCCACGACAGCGTCAGATACTCGCGGGCCCGGGTGACGCCGACGTAGAGCAGGCGACGCTCCTCCTCGATCTGCGCAGGGGTCTGCGCATGGATGATCGGCAACGTCCCCTCGACGAGGCCGACGAGGAAGACCGCGTCCCACTCAAGACCCTTTGCCGCATGCAGGGAGGCGAGCGTCACCCCCTCGACCGTGGGGATGTGCTGGTGCGCGGCCCGGTCGGCAAGGTCCGCCACGAACCGGTCGAGGGTGGCCTCGGGATCGCCTCCGACCATGTCGTCGGCGAGGCGGGTGAGCGCGGCCAGGTTCTCCCATCGCTCCCGCTCGGCACCCGCGCCATGCGGCGGATCGTCCGAGCGCCATCCCAGCGCGGCGAAGATGTCACTGACCTGGGCGGCCAGGCCGTCGGGTCGGTCGTCCTGCGCCGAGCGCAGCGCCGCCCGCAACAATCGCACGGCCTCAAGCACTTCAGGTCGGTCGAAGAAGCGCTCGCCGCCTCGGACCAGGTAGGGGATGCCGGCGGCTGTGATCGCGGTCTCGTACGCCTCGGACTGAGCGTTGACCCGATACAGCACAGCCATCTCGCTGGCCGGTACGCCCGCGGCCAGCAGCGCGCGGATGCGATCGGCCACCGCGGCGGCCTCCTCGGGTTCGCTGTCGTGCTCGGTGAAGACCGGCGCCGGGCCGTCCGGACGCTGGGCGAGGAGTTTCAGCGGCGCCGGTCGGGCCGGCCTCGCGGCTGCACCGCCACCGGCTGCACCAGCTGTACCGGCACCAGCTGTACCGGCCCGCGCGATCAGCGCGTTGGCCAGCGCGACGACCTGCGGGGTGGACCGGTAGTCACGCACGAGGCGGACCACCTGCGCGTCCGGGAATCGGCGCGGAAACTCCACCAGGTGGCGCGGGGACGCTCCGGTGAACGAGTAGATCGTCTGATTCGCGTCCCCGACCACGCAGAGGCTGTCCCGCTCGCCGAGCCAGGCATCAAGCAGCCGCTGCTGCAGCGGGTTGACGTCCTGGTACTCGTCTACGACGAAGTGCCGGTAGCGGGACCGCAGCTCGTCGGCCACCCAACGATGCTCCTCGATGACCGCGGCGGTCAGCAGGAGCAGATCGTCGAAGTCGAGCACGCCCGCGTCCCGCTTCACCGCCTCGTACGCGTCGTAGAGACCGGCGATCACATCCGCGGGATGCGTCGTCTCGCGCGCTGCGGCAGCCGCGGCAGCCGGGTAGTCCGCCGGGGTGAGCAACGTGGCCTTAGCCCACTCGATCTCGCCGGTGAGGTCCCGAAGCTCTGTCCGGCTCGGTGCGAGACGCAACCGGCTGGCGGCCCGCGCGACCAGGGCGATCTTGCTTTCCACGAGCCGGGGCAGCGCAACCCCCGCGACCTTCGGCCAGAAGTAGCCGAGTTGCCGCAACGCGGCCGCGTGGAAGGTCCGGGCCTGCACCCCGGCTACGCCGAGTACCCGCAGCCGGCCACGCAGCTCACCCGCGGCCCGCGTGGTGAAGGTCACAGCGAGGATCTGGCCGGCCGGGATTGCCCCCGTACCGACCAGAAAGGCGATCCGATGGGTGATCGTCCGGGTCTTGCCCGTACCCGCGCCGGCCAGGACGCAGACCGGGCCGATCGGGGCGAGTACCGCGAGCCGCTGCTCGGGATCAAGTGCCTCGACCAATGCGCGAGCGTCATCCCCCACCGGCCGGGCGTGGTCGTCGATCATCGAGTCAGCGACACTCACGTCGTCGACACTCACGTCGTCGACGCCCGGAGGCACCCTCGAACCGACCATAGAAGGGACGGTAGCCGTCCCCACCGACGGGAAGCGACCCAGCCGCGCCGTGGTTATGAAGATTTGTTCCGTCATCGCCACAGAAAGGACTGTTCGTGCTGACGATCTATACGACACCGTGGTGCGGCTACTGCGTCCGCCTCAAGCGGCAGCTCGACGCGGCAGGTCTTGCCCACGTCACAGTGGACATCGAAGGGAACCCTGAGGCCGAGCAGATCGTCCGCAGTGCGAACAACGGCAACGCAACCGTGCCGACCGTTGTCTTCGCCGACGGCACCGTGTTGACCAACCCAAGCTTGCGCCAGGTTACCGAGAAGGTTGCTTCTGCCGCATAAGAGATACACAGAGCAACGACAGCCCGGCCATCCACGCTCGCCCTGCACCCGCGGCGCCAGATCGGGGGGCGGTGTCCGTCACTGCCCGTGAAGTTTGTGGCAGAGTTCGGGCTGTGTCGTCAGTACCTTCAGCACATATGTGGAGCGCGGTCGATGTCGCGCTGCAGGCCGCGGGTGCCGTCCACCGGATGGAAGCGACGGCGTTCGTGGTCCTGTCGGCCTCGACCGCGACCTACCAACGGACGACGGGTGCGCTCCCCGGCCTCGACGCCGGCCTGACCCTGCCCCGAAGTGAATCCGTGGGCGCGCGGGTACTCGACGGCGCGCCCGTGGCCCTCACCGAGGTGAGCGATGAGCCGGCGGTTGCCGGCACGGACGAGCCGGCGCGGCTCGGCGTGCGCAGCTACGTCGCCGTCGCGGTACTGGGCGGCGACGGCCGGTTACACGGTCTGCTGGTCGGACTCGACCGGGCACAGGTCACGCTCACCCCATCCGCGATCATCTTGCTGCGCGGCATAGCCGACGCCGTCGGAGCCCTCATGGACGATGCCGAACACGTTTTCGAACACAGCTTCGAACGCAGTTTCGAAGGCGGTACCGAAGGCGGTACCGTGCACCCCGAAGCGACCGAGGCCGGCACGCGAACAGCGCACGGCACACCCGCGCCGTCGGCCGCACCGGCACCGTCGGAACCTGGCGCTCCGCCGCGGCCGAGCCGGCCCGCACCGGGGCGGCCGGCCCCGCCAGGTCACCGGGCACCCGCGGGCACAGCGGCAGCACGTGGCGGGCAGCCGGAGATGCGCTTGCGCCGGTCGCCGACCGGATGGATCGTCGAAGGTCCCGGCGGCGATGTGCGGCCGGTCGGCGACCTGCTGTCCGCGATGGTCCTCGCCGATCTGCTCGCCGAGGACCTCGCCCCGCCCGGCCGGCCCCGACGGCCCGATCATGATCTGACCGAGGTCGAAGCGCTGCGGCTGTCGGTCGTCCAGCTCGAGCACGCGCTGGCCTCGCGGGTCATCGTCGAACAGGCGATCGGCGTACTGGCGGAACGACACCACATCCGGCCGCGGGAGGCGTTCGAGCGGCTCCGGCGAACCGCCCGCGGGATGGGACGACGCGTGCACGACCTGGCCCGGCAGGTGATCGAGTCGGTTTCCGACCCACGGGCGGTCCTGCCCGGGGAGCTGGCCGGCAGGGGCGGCGCCAGCCCTAGACCGGCGCCGCCGCGAGCCAACCAGGCCCGCCGCTGACCGAACGGACCAGAGCGTGCCTGGTGGATACCGGTCGACGGGAACCGGTCACCCGGTCACCCGGTCACGAAACGGTCATGGTCAACCGGCCGCGACCTCGATGATCCCCCCGACCGCGGCGGAGATCTTCTCCGCATCCCCGACCAGTACGGTCACCAGCCTCGACGGCGCCAGCACCCGAGCCGAGAGCGCCAGCACGTCCGCGGGCGTCACCGCCTCGAGCGCCACAGGATGATCACGAAGGTATTCGACACCGATGCCGGCCCCGGCCAGTGCCGACAGCGTCGAGGCGAGCCCCACGGCGGTCGCTGTGGACAGCGCCAGCGTGCCGACGGCATACTGGCGGGCCGCATCGAGCTCATCGGCGGCCACGGGTAGCACAGCCATCCGGCCCAGCTCATAAAAAATCTCAAGCAGTGCCGGCCCGGTCACGTCCGTTGCCACGTCCGCGCTCACCGTGAAGCGGGAACCCGCGACCGGATAGTCGACCGAACTGCGTGGCGAGTAGGTGTAGCCCTTGTCCTCGCGGATGTTCGACACCAGGCGGGAGCTGAAATAGCCGCCGAAGACGGTGCTCGCGAGCCGCTGAGCGGCGTAGGCGGGGTCATGGCGGTCAACGGCCGGCCCGCCGATACGGATGTTCGTCTGGACCGCCCCGGGCCGATCAATGATCACAACAGGACCGCGGACCAGCGCCGGCAGCGCCGGCGTGGGATCAGCCTGTGTGCCGCTCCACCCGCCGAACGCCGCCTCGACCTGGTCGAGCGCGGCTCGCGGTTCGACATCTCCGACGAGGGTCAGGATGGCACCCGCCGGTGAGATGCGCTCGGCATGCAGGGTGCGCACCTCGGCCTCGGTCACCGCGGCGACGACCTCCGGCGCGGGTGTGTCGCCGCCATAGGGGTGGCTGCCGTACAGCCGGTGCAGCAGGCCCTCCCTGGCGATCACCGCGGGCTGGCTGCGGGCGATCGTGACTTCCTCGACGACCCGGTCCCGCTCGCCGGCGAACTCGCTCGACGGGTAGGCAGCCCCGGTGAGAACCTCGGCGATCAGATCAAGCAGAGGCGCGAGATTGGTCGCGAGCGCGGAGCCCACGACCGCGAGCCGGTCGGCGTCCACACCGGTCGACAGCGCTCCACCGAGCGCCTGGACGGCCGTGGCCAGCTCGACCCGGTCCCGCAGCCCGGTGCCGGTGAACAGGGTCTCGGCGAGCAGCTCTGCGCGGGCCTGATGCGCGCTACCGCGGCCGGTGAAGGGGATGCGCAGCCGTACCTCGACCAGTGGCACGCTGGCCCGCCGCACCACCAGTACCCGCAGCCCACCCGGCAGCATCCGCTCGGCCACGGCGGGAAGCTCGGCCGCTACGGTCGGCGCCACCGGTGGGATGGGCGACGCGCCGGCGGCCGGGACGGTTTCAGACGTTGTCGCGACAGTTGCGGCGGTCACCGCAGCCTCCTAGCTGGTTCGAGGGTGGGCCCGGTGTCGCGCTTGAGATCAACCCGGTTCATGACGCCGCGCCGGCGCGCAGTTCCAGCACCGCCCGGCCCTGGGCGCGCAGCGCGGCCGCGGCCGCCCGGACCTCGTCCGAGGTGACCGCACCGACCAGACCGGGAAGTTCATTGATCAGTTCGGGACGACCGCGGTGCAGTTCGAAGGTGGCCATGCCCAGCGCACGCCCGAGCGCGTCGTCGGCCTCCCGCAACAGGCCCGAGACGATCCGGGACTGCACGCGGGCGAGCTCACCGCGTTCCAGGCCGTCAGTGGTGAGGCGGTCGAACTCTTCGTCCACCGCGGCGAGGATCGTCTCGGGCGTCGACTCAGCCGGATGGCGGGCCTCAAAGGTGAGCAACAGCGGATCCCGCTGGTCGAACGGGTCCCCGAAAGTGCCCAGGTAGGTGCTGACACCGATCACCGACCGGTCCTTCTGCACGAGCCGCCGCTCCAGGCGGCTCGCGTCACCGGCGGACAGGACATGGGTCAGCACGTCGTAGGCCAGGAACGTCGGCAGGTCCAGCGCAGGGTCGGGCACCCGGTAACCGACGGCGAGCGCGGGCCGCGGTGCCAGCGGGTCGGTCAGGACCGATCGCCGCTCGTCGGCACGCACCGGCTCGGCAAAGCTCGGACGGACCGGCACTGCACGGGCCGGGATCTCGCCGAAGTAGCGGCCGATCATCGCCAGCGCGTTCTCGACGTCGAAATCGCCGACCACGGTGAGCACGGCGTTGCCGGGCGCGTAGTACTTGTCGAAGAAGTCCTCGGCGTCGTCCAGGCTCGCCGCCGCAAGCTCATGGAAGTCGCCGTAGCCGTTGTGGGCGTTCGGGAACGTGTCGAACGCGACCGGCGGGAGCGTGATCCACGGAAAGCCGCCGTAGGGGCGGTTCATGACGTTCACCCGGATCTCTTCCTGGACGACCGCGATCTGGTTGTCCAGGTTCTCCCGGGTGATCCGCGGAGCGCGCATCCGGTCGGCTTCCAGAAACAGGGCGCGTTCCAACGCCCCGGACGGCAGCAGCTCATAGTAGTCGGTGTGGTCCGGGTGCGTGGACCCGTTGAACATGCCCCCGGCGGCCTGCACGTACTTGGGATGCTCAGCCTTCCCCACGTTCTCGCTGCCCTGGAACATCAGATGTTCGAACAGGTGCGCGAAACCGGTGCGACCTTCGGGTTCGGACCGGAAACCCACGTCGTAGTGGACGGCCACAGCGACAACCGGCGCCGTGTGATCCGGCGCCAGTACGACCCGCAGACCATTGGCGAGCGAGGTTTTCTCGACCCGGTAGGAGGGCGCCGGCAACGAAATGGCGGTCGTGTTCATCTCGGTACGAGGGGGCACGGTTGGCAACGCTACTGCGCCCAAGCCGTTCATGGTCCTGGTCTTCGATGATCCGCGCCACAAGGCCACAACCGGCGGGATCTGTTGCTCACGAGGAATACCGCAGGGACCGCCGCGGGCCTCCCGCCTCCCCTGTCCATCGATCAGCCCGGACTGATCATCGCAGATTGCGATTTCCCGCCACCACCGTGACCAGAACCGCGGCCACGGCGACCTGTAGAACGAGGGTGAGGACCCACCCGGCATCGATCCCGCTGGCAACGATCAAGCCGATCGCGGCACCGACAAGCCCGACCAGGATGGTCATCAGGCAGCCGATCGCCTGCCGGCCCGGCACGATCATGCGCGCGAGGGTGCCGATGACGATGCCGGTCACCACGGCACTGAACAAACCGGTTGGCGCGTCCACGACGCCTGATTATTCACGAAGAGCATCTGGACGCAATCCGATCCGCGACGCCTCGGCACGACGGCCCAGAAATGTACCGACACCGCGACTGCCCGGAGTAAAGTGCGGCCGATGCAAACTGTTCCGGGAGGACAGTTTCCTTCTGATCTTGCCGATGTTCTGCGGCTCGAACTCATGTCTCTTGGCGACGATCTGATCGCGGCGATAGCACGTGAGGTACCGGCATACGCGCGGCCGCTGGAGGGCTCGTTCGGCCGCGGTGTCCGCCAGGGTGTCGAGGAGGCCCTGCTTCGCTTCCTCACCGTGGTCGACACGAACTCGCCCGGCCCGCCGGACCTGGCCGCCAGCCGCGAGGTCTACGTCCGCCTCGGGCGCGGCGAGTTCCGCGCCGGCCGCTCGCTGGACACGCTGCTCGGCGCCTACCGGGTGGGCGCGCGGGTCGCCTGGCGCCGGCTCGCCGACGCGGCGCGGCGCGGCGGCCTGGACGCCGACGGGCTCGTGTCCCTGGCCGAGACGATGTTCGCATACATCGACGGAATCTCCGGCGCCACCGCCGAGGGCTACGCGCTCGCGCAGTCCCGGGCGGCCAGCGAACGCGGTCGCCTGTGGGACCGGCTCGGCGAGCTGATGCTGGCGGGCGGCAACCCGGCGACGATCGAACAGACCGCTCGGGCCGCCTCCTACCGGCTACCCGACAGCCTCGCCGCGATCATCGTGCCCGGGTCTGCCGGCACTGGCACTGGCACTGGCACCGGCACCGGCACCGGCACCGGCACCGGCACGGACCACGACCGGGACGGGGACGAGCGTGTGGACGACCGCATCGGATGCCTGGCCCTGCCACCGGACACCCCCCGCGCTATCAAGGGCGATGACATCTGGATATTCGTCGGCGACCCGACCGGCCCCGGCCGCCGCAAGTGGCTGGAACGGGCACTGGTAGGTCTGGGAGCCGTCGTCGGTCCAGCCGTCCCGTGGCCGGAGGCGTCCGCAAGCGCGGCCAGGGCGGCCTTCGCCCGCAACGCCCGTGACCGCGGGGAGCTGCCCGGGGTACCCGGGTGCCCCGACGGGTCGCTGTTCACCGACGACCACCTGGCCCAGCTCCTGCTCGCCCGGGACCCGGTGCTGCTGGCCGACCTCGCTAGCCTGCGGCTGGCCCCGCTGGACGGACTTCCCGTCAGAGTCCGCGCGCGCCTGGCGGAAACCCTGCTGCTGTGGCTGCGGCTACGGGGGCAACGCGCCCGGATCGCCGCCGAACTCCAGGTGCACCCGCAGACGATCCGCTACCGGTTGAACCAGCTACGCACGCTGTTCGGCGAGAGCCTCGACGACCCCGACGTCCGCTTCGAGCTCGAGCTCGTCCTGCGGGCCAGCCCACGCCCGCCCATGCCGACCCAGGCCGGACACCGTGACTCCCCGGTGTGACTCCCCGGTGTGCGGCCCGGTGTGACATCCGGACATGGCGGGTGATCCCGGCAGCGCCGGTCAGCTGGCCGCGCCGGTCAGCTGGCCGCGGAGGCGGGCTTCGGGCCGGTGCTGCGCATGTTGACGAGCCGGCCGAGGAGATCGAACCAGAACGGCGCGCCGAGCGAGAGCGCGAGCGCGGTGAGCAGCCACCCGAAAATCTTCAGCGCCCAGTCGCCCACATCACCAGGGATCCGCCGGGGATCGGAACGGTCGGAGTCGAGCCCGCTCCACCCCAGTGGGAGACGCAGCGCCGTCGCATCCCGCACGGCGTTCACGGCCCGGTTCGCGGCATCCTCGGCGCCGGCGGCCGGTGAGGTACCCGCAGCGGTCGGGACGAGCTGGGCGGACGCAGCCTCGACCGCGGCCGTCCGCAACGATCGATTTTCCCACAGCGCGTTGGTGAGCGCTATCGCGTCCAGGTTCAGCGCCAGGGTGAGCAGCAACGCGTAGACGAGCAGGAACCGCTGGACGCGCCTCTTGTACCAGCCGGAAAGCCTGTCCATGGTGTCGTCGTACCATTCGGCGAGTTCAGCGATGATCCGATCACGGTCGTGGCCCGCCCGAGTGACGATGCCGGTCAGCGCCAGCCGGAGCGGGGAGTCCGCGGGCAGCTTGGCCACCTCATCCAGAAGCGACCCGACCGGTTGCGCGGCGGCGAGCCCGACGATGGACGCGGCGATCCTGCGGCTCTCCTCGGTCGCCGCCGGGGACGCGACAAGAGCGTCGGACAGCGCCGCAGCCGTGGTGTCGGTGAGCGACTGATGCGCGTCGCGCAATGCCGTGCGGGCGGTCTCGGGGATCGTGGCGTGGTCCATCCGAGCGAGCAGGACCCGCGCGGGCGGTTCGACCATGTCGAGCACGCCGCGCGCAAAGGCCGCCGACGGGATGTAGGACGGCAGGCGCATCCGGCGGGCCCGCCGCCAGGCGCTGGTCGCCACCGGCGCGGCCCCCAGGTCGGGTACGACTCCCGCGTGCCCGCCCGAACGCAGGCCCCGCAGCGGGCCGTCGAGGAGCGTGGCCGTCCGGCTGGTGTCGGGGGCGGCACTCGTGGCGTCAACGGGCCGATCACCGAAGAGGCGACGCAGCTCGGCCTCAAGCTGCCGGCCGCGGTAGCACATCAACCCGAACACGGCCTCGTTGATGCGGGAAACCGCCACGCTACCGATGGCGAACACGAGGATGAGCCCGATCGGGACGTCCACGATGGCTGAGTCCGGCACGCCTTACCCCCGGGTTTGCGCACTATCGGCATTCTGGCGTTGGGAAGACTACTGTGCCCCGGTCTGGTGTGCTGTGGTCCGGCTCCAGACAGCCGGTCGCGGGCCGGAAACCGGAGGCCGGAAGGCGCCAGCTGTGGGCACAGGAAATTCACAGGAGATACCCGGCTGTGCCACAGCTGACGTCGGCACTGTGTTTGCATGAGCCCCATGGCGTTACTCCTCAACGGGCCGGGATCCCCTGGCGGGTCGGCCGGCGAGGTGCACCAGACGACGCGGCAGGCTGCCCACCAAACGGCGCAGCAGACAACGCCTCAGGCAGTGGCTCAGAGCACGCGCCAGCCGCTCCCGGCGCTGCGCCGGGTGGACGGCACCACCCTGCGGGTGCTCGTCGTGGACGACGAACCCGCGCTCTCCGAGCTGTTGTCGATGGCGCTGCGGTACGAGGGCTGGGAAGTCCGCATCGCCGGGGACGGGCTCAGCGCGGTACGCACGGCCCGGGAGTTCCGTCCCGACGCGGTGGTGTTGGACGTGATGCTGCCCGACATCGACGGCCTGGAAGTGCTACGGCGACTGCGAACGGAGGCCACCGACGTCCCGGTGCTGTTCCTGACGGCTCGGGACGCTGTGGAGGACCGCATCGCCGGGATCACCGCCGGTGGCGACGACTACGTGACCAAGCCGTTCAGCCTGGAGGAGGTCGTCGCCCGGTTGCGGGGTCTGATGCGCCGGGCCGGGGCCAGCTCCGCCCGCACATCCTCCGAGCTGGTGGTCGGTGACCTGACCCTGGACGAGGACAGCCACGAGGTCCGGCGCGGCGATGACCTGATCAAGCTCACGGCCACCGAGTTCGAGCTCCTGCGCTTCCTGATGCGTAACCCACGCCGGGTCCTGAGCAAGAGCCAGATTCTCGACCGGGTCTGGAACTACGACTTCGGCGGCCAGGCCAACGTCGTCGAGCTCTACATCTCCTACCTCCGTAAGAAGATCGACGCCGGTCGGACCCCGATGATCCACACTGTGCGCGGTGCGGGTTACGTCCTCAAGCCCGGCGAACAGTAACCATGAGTAGCCGCACCATGGGAACAAGCAGCCGACGTCTCGGGTGGTCGCTGCGGACCCGCCTGGTTGTGGGCCTGGTCGGTCTGCTCGCGGCGGTATGCCTGGTGGTGGGCGTCGCCACCGAGGTGGCCCTGCACGACTTCCTGGTGGGACGCCTCGACGACCAGCTGACCGCCGCCGTCACCCGCTCCCAGGATGCCCTCGGCCAGCCTTCCGACAACCGTGCCGGGCAGCTGCGGTCATCGAACGGGGCCACGAACGGAGCCACGAACGGGGCACCGGGCTTTCATCCGGCTTTCCTGTTGCCGCCGGGCCAGTCCGCGGGTACCCTTGGAGCCCGCCTGACCGCCGGTGTGGTCTCGGATGCCGGGATCATCAGCGATGACGGCTCGCTTGCACCCCTGGACGCCGGGGCCGCGGCGGCCCTGACCGCCGTCCCGGCCGACGAACATCCGCACACGCAGACGATCGGCGGCAACGGAGAGTTCCGGCTGATCGCCCGCCAGATGCCCGACGGCACCGTGCTCGTGACCGGCCTGCCGTTACGCCCCATCCAGGCGACCCTCTCCCAGCTGGCTGTCGTCGGAGCCGCCGTCGCCGGGATCGGACTGCTCGCCGCCGCGTTCGCCGGCACGGCCATCGTCCGCCTCACGCTTCGGCCGCTGCGACGCGTGGCGACCACCGCCAGGCGGGTCGCCCAACTGCCGTTGGACCGCGGCGAAGTCGCGCTGGCTGAGCGCGTCCCGGAGGCGGACACCGACCCACGTACCGAGGTCGGTCAGGTCGGCGCGGCGCTCAACAGCATGCTCGGCCACGTCGGCGCGGCACTCGCGGCACGCCAGGCCAGCGAGATGAAGGTCCGTCAGTTCGTCGCGGACGCCAGCCACGAACTGCGGACCCCGCTGGCCGCCATCCGCGGATACGCCGAGCTGACCCGCCGCGGCCGCGACCGGGTGCCCCCCGACATCGCCCACGCGCTGAGCCGGGTGGAGTCCGAAGCGACCCGGATGACCAGCCTGGTCGAGGACCTGCTGCTCCTCGCGCGGCTGGACGCCGGACGTCCCCTCGACGCCGAAGCGGTCGATCTGTCCCGACTCGTCGTGGACACGGTGAGCGACGCCCACGCCGCCGGGCCCCACCACCGCTGGCAGCTCGAGCTGCCCGACGAGCCGGTGATCGTCACCGGCGACACGGCCCGCCTGCACCAGGTGCTGGCCAACCTGCTCGCCAACGCCCGCACCCACACCCCGCCCGGCACGACGGTCACCGCGAGCCTGCACGCCCGCTCCCCGGGCCTTGCCGTGCTCGCCGTGCTCGACGACGGACCCGGCATCCCACCTGATCTTCTCCCGTCCGTGTTCGAGCGGTTTGCCCGCGGCGACGGTTCCCGTTCCCGCGCCGCCGGCAGCACCGGGCTGGGCCTGGCCATCGTCAGCGCCGTCGTCACCGCTCACCACGGCACCGTGGATGTCACGAGCCGCCCTGGTCAGACGGCGTTCATCGTCCGCCTACCGACGCACGTGCCGGCCATGGTCCCCGGGCCCGCAATGCCAGCCGGGGACGCGATGCCGGCTGGGGTCCCGATGCCGGCCGAGGTCCCGATGCCGGGTCGCCAGCCCACGCCGCGGCTGACGTCCGCGACTGGAGCCGAGACCGGTTCACAGGAAAGGCACAGCTTCGGCACAAGGGGGCGACAGGTCCCGGACCGACTGTAGGTCCATGCCCACAGCGACCGTCACCCCGCAGGACGCACCTGGTCGGACCGCCCCGCGGGCCACCCGCACGCCCGTCCCGGCCGCCCCGGCCGCCCCGGCCGCCCCGGCCGCCCGCCGGCCCATCCTGGCAACCCACCCCGCGGCAGTGCTGGACGTGGTCATCCCCGTCTACAACGAGCAGGCCGACCTGGAGCCGTGCGTACGCCGCCTGTACGCACACCTGACCAGGACCTTCCCGTACCCCTTTCGGATCACGATCGCCGACAACGCCAGCACGGATGCGACCCTGGCCGTGGCGGAAACGCTCCAGGCCGCCATCGCCGAGGTCACCGTCGCCCACCTTGAGCAGAAGGGCCGCGGACGCGCCCTGCACACGGTCTGGTCGGCATCCGACGCCCCGGTGCTGGCCTACATGGACGTCGACCTGTCCACGGACCTCGCGGCGCTGCTGCCGCTGGTCGCCCCGCTGATCTCCGGACACTCCGATCTCGCGATCGGAACCCGGCTGGCACGTGACTCGCGGGTCGTCCGCGGCGTGAAGCGGGAGGTGATCTCCCGCTGCTACAACCTCATCCTGCGCGGCACGCTCGCCGCCCGCTTCTCCGACGCCCAATGCGGGTTCAAGGCCATCCGCGCCGACGTCGCCGCGCAGCTGCTGCCCCTGATCGAGGACACCGGCTGGTTCTTCGACACCGAGCTGCTCGTCCTCGCCGAAAGGTCCGGACTGCGCATCCACGAGATTCCGGTCGACTGGGTCGACGACCCCGACAGCCGCGTCGACATCAAGGCCACCGCCCTGGCCGATCTCAAGGGCGTCGCCCGGGTCGGACGTGCCCTGGCCACCGGAGCGCTGCCCGTGCGCGACCTGCGCCGCCAGCTCGGCCGTGCGCCGCTGGAGCCGGCCGTCCCCGGCGTACCGGTCGGTCTGCCCAGGCAGCTTGTGCGGTTCACCGGCGTCGGAATGGCAAGCACCGCGGCCTACCTGGTGCTGTACCTGCTACTGCGGGGCACGGTGGGGGCACAGACCGCGAACCTGCTCGCGCTGGCGCTCACCGCGGTCGCCAACACCGCCGCGAACCGGCAGCTGACCTTCGGGGTACGCGGGCGCGCCGGCGCCGGCCGCCACCAGCTCGAGGGCCTTGTGGTCTTCGGCCTGGGGCTCGGGCTGACCAGTGGGTCACTGGCCGTGCTCAGCGCGCTGGCCAGCCACCCTGGACGGCCCCTCGAACTCGGCATCCTGATCGGCGCCAACCTCGCCGCGACGGTCCTGCGATTCGTCCTGCTGCGCGCCTGGGTCTTCCACCCGCACCGCCGGCAGGCGTGAGCCCGGCGGGGGGCGGCGGCA
>NZ_CAUVXL010000049.1:0-24817 GCF_963555915.1 Protofrankia sp. Cas4 | reverse complement strand
CCGCCCCCCGCCGCCCCCAGCGTCCGCGACATCCCGATCACACGCACCATCCCGATCACATCCGGACTGGAGAAACGCCTGTGTCCACCTCGACTCTGCTTCCCCCGGCCAGTTCGCCGGGACGGCATCCGACTGCAGAGCCCCGTCGCAACGACGGGGAGCGCCCGCCGACCGGACTGCGCCGCAGGCTGCGCGGACCCGAGACCGACCCAGGATGGGTCCGGCCCGCGCTCCTGACGCTGCTCGCCGCCACCGCCGTCCTCTACCTGTGGAACCTCGGCGCGTCCGGCAACGCCAACGACTTCTACGCAGCGGCGGTCCAGGCCGGCACCACGAGCTGGAAGGCGTTCTTCTTCGGCTCCTTCGACTCGTCCAACTTCATCACCGTCGACAAACCACCGGCATCGCTGTGGGTGATGGAACTGTCGGGCCGGATTTTCGGTTTCTCCTCCTGGAGCATGCTCGCCCCGCAGGCGTTGGAAGGTGTGGCAGCCGTCGGGCTCCTGTACGCAACCGTGCGCCGGTGGTCCGGACCGACCGCGGGCCTGCTCGCCGGCACGGCGCTGGCCCTCACCCCGGCCGCGACACTGATGTTCCGCTTCAACAACCCGGACGCGCTGCTCGTCCTGCTCCTGGTCACCGGCGCTTACTGCACGGTGCGGGCGATCGAGTCGGCCAGCACGAAATGGCTTGCGCTGGCCGGGGTTGCCATCGGCTTCGGCTTTCTCACCAAAATGGGCCAGGCGCTGCTCGTCGTTCCCGCATTCGGCCTGGCCTACCTGATCGCGGCTCCGACCGGGCTGCGCCGCCGGATCCTCCAGCTTCTCGCCTCCGTCGGCGCCCTTCTCGCCGCGGCGGGCTGGTGGGTCACGATCGTGTCGCTGTGGCCGGCGTCCGCCCGCCCGTACATCGGCGGCTCGACGAACAACAGCGTGCTTGAGCTGGCATTCGGCTACAACGGCCTCGGTCGCCTGTTCGGCGGAGCCGGCAACGGCGGCGGTGGCGGCGGTGCCGGCGGTGCCGGCGGGGGCGGTTTCGGGGCCGGTGGCGGTTTCGGGGGAAGCACCGGTATCACCCGCCTGTTCCGCTCGGAAACAGGCCTGGAGATCTCCTGGCTGCTCCCCGCGGCGCTGCTCAGCCTGGTCGCCGGCCTGTGGCTCACCCACCGGGCACCGCGCACCGACCGCACCCGGGCCGCGATCATCCTCTGGGGCGGCTGGCTGCTCGTGACGGGGATCGTGTTCAGCTACATGCAGGGCACCATGCACCCGTACTACACGATCGCGCTCGCCCCGGCCGTTGCGGCGCTGGTGGCGATCACCGGACGGCTCCTCTGGCAGCAACAGGAGACCTGGTTCGCCCGGATCAGCGCGTCCATGATTATCGCGGGGACCGCAGGTTGGAGCTACCACCTGCTTGCTCTCACCCCGGGCTGGACTCCGTGGCTGCGCTACACGGTTCTCGTCTGCGGCGCGGTCGCGATCGGCGGCCTGCTGACCGGACGACGCATCCTGCGCAAGGGCGCGATCGTGGTCGCGACGGCGGCGTTGCTCACCGGCATCGCGGGTACGGCCGGCTATGCCGCCAGCACTGCGTCGCACCCACACACCGGCTCACTCCCGGCCGTCGGTCCGGGGAGCACCAGCGCCATGGGCGGTCCCGGTGGCGGACCTTCCGGTGGGCGGTTGTTCGCGGGAGGAACCCCGCCCGGCGGCGCCGGGGTGAACGGCTCCACAACCAGCGGTACACCCAGTGGCACAACCAGCGGTACAAACGGCGGAACATCCACCGGTCAGCCCGGTGGATTCGGCGGAGCGGGTGGATTCGGCGGAGCGGGTGGATTCGGCGGTCAGACCGCCAACGCAGAGCTGGTGTCGCTGGTGCAGAAGACCACCAACACCTGGGCAGCCGCCACGGTCGGCTCCCAGAGTGCGGCTCCCCTGGAGCTCGCCAGCGAAAAAGCAGTTATGTCCATCGGCGGATTCAACGGCAGCGACGGCACACCGACCCTCGCCGCCTTCCAGGCCTATGTCGCCGCCGGAAAGATCCATTACTTCATCGCCGGCTCCGGTGGCGCAGGGATGGGCGGCCCGAACAGCAACGGCACCGGAAGCGACATCACCACCTGGGTCGAGGCACATTTCACCTCGACCACCGTCGGCGGCCAGACGGTCTACGACCTGACGCACCAGACGAGCTGACCCACCCGAGCGGTAGGTGGAAAAGGCTGCCATGATGGCCGCTTCTACCTGCCGCTGGACGGCATTCGGCCGAGCGGTAGGTAGAAAAGCACGCTGGAGCGACAGAAGCCACCTACCGTCGGCATAGCGCAACGGCCAGCACAAGGCCGCGGGCGTCACCGCGAACCGGTGGCGCCCGCGGTTTTCCTTGCTGTCCGGGCGCGGGCCGGCGCGGGCCGCCACCGATGTCGGTTCGACCTGGTCATTCGACCTCGTCAGCCCCTGGCCAACACCTGGCCAACACCTGGCCAGGCTCAAGCCGCACTGCACCTGGCATCCCACAGCAGACGCACAGCAGGTACTCAGCCCGCGCCCAGCCCATGCTGATTAGCTGTTTGTGGACAAGAAATTCCGGGAAAGTCAGCCGGCCGAAGGGCGTGCGATCCTCGTTTTCGCGCACGCCCGGCGACCCCAAAGAAAGCCAGCCAGCCAGCCAAAGGAGATTGCCATGAACTCGTCGCTTTCAGCTCACGGCACCAGCCGGGACAACGGCCTGTCGCGCGCGCTGGTGCGTTACGTGGCTGCCGCCGGAATCGCGCTGGTGGCGGTTTTCTCCGCCACGGCCGCGACTGACCTGAGCACGGCGGGCACACCGCTCATTCTCAGTGCGATGTCGAGTACCGCCACGACATCCGGTACGACCACGAGGCTGGGTGAGTCATCGCTCCCGCAACTGGTGCACGTTGTCTGATCACTGCAGTCGAACGAGACAGCTCACCGAACTTCCCGGGCAGCGGCGAGCAGCTCATCGAAGAAGAAACCCACCTTCGCCTCGATCGGTCGGCCCGGCCCGATCCCCCGTCAGCGGGCGGTCCGCGGACCGTCAGATCTCGGTGACGGGTCGGCGAGGAGGGCCTCGAGGTCGGGTTCGGACAACAGCGGCGGACGTGCGACCTCACCCGAGCGGACATAGAGGAATGCCGCGTCCACCGCGTCCGGACGCACCCCCCGCAACCGCGCCCAGGCCAGCCGGTAGACCGCCAGCTGCACCGCGTCCGCATGCTGGCGGCCGGTCTTCCAGTCGACCACTTCCCACCGGCCGCCCCCGAGGTCGTACACCGCATCGATGCGCCCCCGGACCGCGCGGCCGGCGATCAGCAGCTCGAACGGCGCCTCTACCGCGAACGGACGCCGCCGACCATACGGGCTCGCCAGAAACGACTCCCGCAACGCCGCGATCTCGCCGTCGTCCACCGCCTCGTCCGCAGCCCCCGGCAGATCCTCGGGATCGAGCAACGAGGCCTGCTCGAAGACGCCCTCCACCCAGGCATGAAACGCCGTACCTCGACGCGCCTGCGGCGCCGGGCGCCGCGGCATCGGGCGGGCGAGGTCGCGGGCCAGCCCCGCCGGATCGGATCTCAACTGCACCACCTGGGAAGCGGTGAGCGCACGCGGCAACTCCACCTCGCGGGAGGGCCGCCGGGCACGGCGAGCTTCTTCCAGCAGCAGCTCGACATCACGGTCGAGTTCGGCGAGCGTCTGCCGTTCCGCCGGGGTCATCCCATCACGATCGTCCACGGGCAGCGGCTGATCCGCGCCCAGCGCGCTGAGGTATCCCGTGACCTGTTCGGCGGCGGCGCGGCGGCGGGCATAAGCCGCAGGCTCATACGGCAGCGGCCAGTCGAGGTCTTGCATGCCGGCGAGCTGTGGATTGGTCTCGTCCTCGGACGGTTTCGGCGCCCACACCGCGACCCTGCCGTGGCCGGCGCGCACGTGTTCGTACAACTCGTCGAGGAACACCGACGGCCCACGCAACCGACGCTGCGCCGGCCCCCACCAGTGCCCGCTGCCGAACAGCAGGGACTTGGCCCGGGTGAACGCGACATAGCCGAGACGGCGTTCCTCCCGTTCCAGATAGGCGTCACAGTCGGCGGCGAAGCCGGCGAGGTCGGGCTTACCGAGGCCGGGCAGCACGGGCAGATCGTCGGCGTCCCCGCGCAGGGCCGTGGGTAGCACCGACGGCGATGTGGTCCACTTCGACCGGACGGTAGTGATCGGAAAAACCGTGTGACTGAGGTTCGGCACGGCCACGACCTCCCACTCCAGCCCCTTGGACTTGTGGACGGTCATCAGCTGGACGGCATCCGCGCCGGACGGGCTGGTCGCGTCCAGACCACGCTCGTGTTCCTGCGCGGCACGCAGGAATGCCAGGAACGCACGGACCGAACCGTCGTTGTCCAGACCGGTGAAGCCCGCCGCGACGTCGATGAACGCGGCAAGGTTGTCACGGCGGCGGGCCGTGACCGCCTCGGGGCTCGCCGCCAGTTCCACGTCCAGACCGGTGACCTCGACGATCCGGTGGATGACGTCCAGCAGTGGCTCGTCGATGTGGGCCCGCAGATAGCGCAGTTCCGCACCGAGCATCCGCAGCCGGGCCCTGGCCTGGGGCGACACCTGTGGGCCCGGGTCGTCCAGCACGTCGGCGAGCGCGACCACGTCGCAGGGGTCGATCCCGAGCACCGCCTCATCGAGCGCATCGGTCGGCAGCGCTTCGCCCGCCGGCTGGTGGGGTACCAGAGGGTCGGATCCAGTCTGGTCGAGGGGGGCAGTGCGGGCCACCCCGACCCCGACGGCCTCACGCGCCGCGCGCCCGAGCGCCGCGAGGTCACGGCGGCCCAGCCGCACCCGCGGACCGGTGATCAGCCGCGTGAGGGCCGCGTTGGCCGTCGGATCGTCCAGCACCTCCAGCGTCGCGATGACGTCGGCTACCTCCGGCAGACTCAACAGACCGCCGAGGCCCACGACCTCCACCGGCAGTTCAGCCGCTAGCAGGGCCGCGTACAGCGCGGGGACGTCACGACGCGCCCGCACGAGTACCGCGCACTCCCCCGGCCGTGCGCGGCCGGCACTGACGACCTCCCGCAACGTCGCCGCGATCCAACGAACCTCCTGCGACCAGGTCGGATGCAGCGCGATAACCGTTTCGCCACGGTCTGCGACGTCGTCGCGCGGACGCAGCCGCGCGACGCGGTGTCGGGCCCGCAGGCCGGCCGCGACCGCATTGGCCAGGCTCAGCAACCGCCCACCGCTGCGTTGGTTGACCGACAGCTCGTACACCCGCGCCGGCCCGCCGCCACGGCGCGGGAAATGGTCCGGAAAGCCGTCGAGGTTCGCAACGGACGCACCACGCCAACCGTAGATGGCCTGGCATGGATCGCCGACGGCCGTCACCGGATGACCACCGCCGAACAGGCCTGCGAGCATCTGCCGCTGCGCTACGGATGTGTCCTGGTACTCGTCCAACAACACGACCCCGGCCCGGGAACGCTCCGACGCGCCGACCGCCGGCACGGTGGCGGCCAGTCGGACGGCGTGGCGGACCAGATCACCGAAGTCGATGACGTCGAGCTCGCGTTTGGCCGCGCGGAACTCCGCGACCATTGCGGCGAGCTCCCGGCGGGACCGGGCGACCAGGGCCATCCGGCCGAGAGCGTCGACATGACCTTTGTTACGCGGCCGTTCCCGTTCGGCGATGAGCACCGTTTCGATCTCGGCCAGCCAGGCGAGATCGAAACCAGCCAACGCCGCCGGTTCGACAAGGTGCTCGCTGCATTCCGCGTCAAGGGAGATGATGTCGCCGACGAGCATCGACAGCGGCCTGGTCAGCGCCGCAACCGGTCCGCGGTGGCGGCGCAGCACCCGCCCGGCGAGCTGGTAGCGGGTTGCGTCGGCAAGGAGGGTGAAACCCGGTTCCAGGCCGAGCCGCAGCGCGTGGTCGGTGACCAGCCGTTTCGCGAACGAATGGTAAGTGGACACGACCGGCTCGCCGGGCTCGCCGTCACAGGTTTCGCCCCCCGTTACGCCGGCGGCACCCGTGAGACCGGATTTCTCCAGGCCACGGCGGATCCGGTCGGTGAGTTCGCCCGCGGCCTTGGTCGTGAAGGTGAGCCCGAGCACGGCGTCGGGCGCCACCTGACCGGTCACGACCAACCACACGACCCGGGCGGCCATCACCGAGGTCTTGCCCGAACCAGCCCCGGCGACGATCACCCCGGGCTCCAGCGGAGCGGTCGCCGCCGTGATCTGCTCATCGGTGAACGGCACCCCGAGGAGATCACGCAGCTCCGCCGGCACCAGGTCGAGCCCCGTCGGTCGAGCCGCCGCAGCCACGGTCATGTGATCACCTGCTGTCCCTCATCCTGGGCTGGGCAGCACCGCCGAAACGTGCATGTCGGGCAGGACGCGCCCGGACGTGGCGGGAAGCGCTCCGCGTCGATGTGTTCGACCGCGTCCAACAGCAGGTCGTCTACCCAGGTGGGGCCGTCGACCGGCAGTGCCTCCTGACGTTGGACCTTCGGCGCCCGAGCCGCCGGGGTCGCAACCGGCGGATCCGGCGCCGGCTCTGGCACTGGACCTGACGCCGCGTCAAGACGCAGGTGCACCAGTTCCGCTCCGCCGGGCTCGGCTCGGGCTCCATCGACGTCGCACGCCACCGCTCCGTGACGAACGGCAAGCTGATAGGTGCCGAGCTGCGGATGACGCGCCACATCCGAACTGGACGGAGCCGTCCGACCCGTCTTGAAATCGACGACGTGTACCCGGCCGTCATCGTCCAGCTCGATGCGGTCGATGAAACCCCGTAGCTTCACCGTCCGTCCGCCCACCACGATGTCGCAGCTGAACGGGACCTCGCTGGCCACCAACCGCCGATGGCGCGTGGCCGCGTGCCACACCAGGAACCGGGCCAGCGCCTGGCGCGCCGCCGCCCGCTGCTGCTGGGAACGCCACGGCGCCTCATAGGCGAGATGGCGCCACACCCGTTCCAGCCGGGCGTCGAGCGCGTCGAGGTCGGGAGCGGTCCGCCCGGTCGCGACCTCGTCGGCGAGTGCATGCACGACCTTGCCGAAGCCCATGTCGGAGCTGGTCGCGGCCTGCGCATGCGCCTCGTGCTCAAGGAACCAGCGCATCGGACAGGTCGCCAACACCGACAGCGACGACCCCGACAATCGGATGGGGGTGTCCGCGGCGACCGCTGGAACGTCGCCCGCAGTCACCTCGGCCAGCCCCCACCACCGACCTGGACGGGCGGAGGGGACGAGCGGCCGACCCACGTCGTCAACCGCGGCCGCGAGCCGCGCCAGCCGCACCGATGCGGCCGCCCGCATCGCCGGCGTCGAGGCCGGGTCGACCGTGGTCCGGCGCAGCGCCGCAACCGCCGACGACAGTGTGAGCGGACGGGCCAGCCGGGAACGGTGCATGGTCACCGAGACACCGAGCGGTCCCGCGTCGCACAGTTCACGAAAGAACCGGCTGGGACCCGCACCCTGATCCTCGGTGGAGTCGACCGCGGTGACGACAAGCCGGCGCCGTGCCCGGGTCAACGCAACGTAGAACAGCCGACGTTCGTCCGCAAGAAGTTCGGTGCGGGTCGCGGCCTCACGCATCCCCCCGCACTCTGGGCGGTCCAGGCGTTCGGACTCCAGCAACGAGTGGCGGGTTCGCAGGTCCGGCCATTGCCCGTCCTGGACGCCGCAGACGACCACGACATCCCATTCCAGGCCTTTGCTGCGATGGGCGGTCAGCAACCGGACCACGTCCGCCCGGGCCGGACGCTCGGTCAGCGAATCACCGGTGATCTGCTGCTGTTCCAGTTCGTCCAGGAGTGGGCCGATGCCGGTGCCGGGTCCGTGCCGCACGCTCGAGCGGCCGATGGTCGCGAACAGCGCGACCAGGGCGTCCAGATCACGGTCTGCCGCCCGGCCGGCGGCCCCGCCCGCGGCGGACGCCCGTTCCAGCCGGGCGGGCCAGCCGGTGCCCGACCACAGCACCCACACGACGTCCTCGGGCGTGCCGCCGCCGTCGCGCACCGCGCGCGCCGATCGCAGCAGCTCACCCAGGCGCCGGGCCGGGCCCGCGATGTGGTCGGGGACCATCAGCAGGGTGCGGTCGGGGTCGGCGACGGCCTGCCGGATGAGTTCCGCCGACGACGCCGGCACGGCCGCCGTGGGCGACGATGCCGGCACGGCCGCCGTGGCCGGGTCGCCCACGTGGGTGGCGACTACGGCACGATCGATCACGGCACGATCGATCACGCGCAATGCACGGCCCAGCGCCCGCAAGGCGGTCGGGTCGGCACCACCCAGCGGACCGGTCACCAACGTCCGGGCCGCCTCGGCGGTCAGCTCCCGGCCGGGGTTGTCGACGCAGCGCAGCGCCAGCAGCAGCGGCGCGACCGCACCATCGCGGGCCAGCGGCAGTTCATCGCCTGCCACCTCGACCGGCACGCCCGCGGCGGTGAGCATCCGCCGCAGCGGGGGCACCGACCGGGCCGCGCTGCGCACCAGCACCGCCATCCGGTCCCACGGGGTGCCGTTCTCCAGATGCTCCCGGCGCAGCAGGTCGGCAATGCCTTCGGCCTGAGAGCCCTCGGATGTGTACGTCCGGGCCTCAACGCGTTCCGCACGGCGTGCCTCGGAGGTTCCCGACCCGGTTTCGCCGCCGGCCGCGATCAGATCCCGATGTGCGCGCAGGTATTGGGCGGGCAGACCGGTCGCGGGGATACGGCTGGCGATCTGCCGGCTGACGGCGAGCGCCACCGGCCCCAGCCGTCGGCAGCGCCGCAGGGCCACCACCTCGGCCGGGAGCCCGTCCGCGCGGGGAAACCGGGTCGGGAACGCCAACAACCCGCGCACCTCCGCCCCGCGGAACCCGTAGATCGACTGGTCCGGATCGCCGACGACGACGAGGTCGCCACCACCCCCGGTGACGGCCCGCAGCAGCCGCTCCTGCGCGGGGTCGGTGTCCTGGTACTCGTCGACGAAGACAGCCTGATAACGGCGACGCAGGTCAGCACCGACGTCGTCGCCTTCGGCGACCGCGGCGGCCCGCTGGACCAGCTCGGAATAGTCGATCATCCCTTCGAGATCAAGCGCGTCGAGGTAGTCGGCGTAGAAGGTCGCCATCGCGGCCCAGTCATCCCGGCCGGTCCGCCGAGCCAGTGCGGCAAGCGCGTCCGGGCTCAGCCCCACCTCACGGGCCCGGGCGAGCATGGCTTGTACCTCCTCGGCAAAGCCCCGGGATGTGAGACAGCCCGCGAGCGGGGCCGGCCATCGCGGCCGGCCGACCTCCACCGTCCCGGCAAGAAGATCACGAAGCTTGGTGTCCTGCTCGGGCCCGGACAGCAGTCTCGGCGACACACCACCTGGGTCGGCCGGTCGGCCCAGCCGTAAAACGGCATAGCACCAGGCGTGAAAGGTCCAGGCCAACGGGGCGCCGACGGCGGCGCGCAGCCGTCGGGTGATGCGTTCGCGCAGCTCGTGGGCGGCCCGCCGGCTGAAGGTGAGCACCAGGATGGACTGCGGGTCGAGCCCGTCCTCCACCCGCCGGGCCACCGCCTCGACGATCGTGGTCGTCTTACCCGTACCCGGCCCGGCCAGGACGAGCAGCGGACCGCCGGTGTGATCGACGACACGGGCCTGGTCGGCGTCGAGGACCGGCGGGCGCGGGCGCGCCGGCGGGGTCCGCACGAGCCGATATGCCGGCGGACCAACCGCGGTCGGGACCGCCCGCGCCGCCAGCCGGGGAACCCCGGCCGTGCCCTGGTGGGCGCTCACCCGATCCCGGTGGACTGTCACGCGCACAGCACACCATGCGCCACCGACAGAACCGGACGGTCCCACCCTCGGACGCTCGAAGCCTGTCAGGGGGTTGTCCGGCCGTCCCAGCGGGCCGCGCCCAGATCCACCCGCTCCCCGCCGGGACGCAGCACCGTGCCCTCGGACGCCAACCGTCGCAACGCCTCGTCCGGGGCGCTCGGGTTCGGTGCGCCGGTGGAGCGGATCACCCGGTGCCAGGGGATGTCGTCATCATGACCATGGCGGGAGAGCACCGCGCCGACCGTTCGGCCCGTCCCCGCGCCCACATACTCGGCGACATCGCCGTAGGTCATCACCTTGCCGCGGGGAATGCGCGTGACCGCCGCAAGGACGGTCATCGCGTACGGGCTCGGCCGGCCGCCGATGACGATCCGGGTGGCGAGCCCCGCTGACACACTGAGCGGCGGCTGGTGCCGCAGCTCGTCCCCGACCATCGCGACACCTCACCAACCGCCGGGGCCGGCCGGGCGCGGACCGCCCGGCCGGAAGGCCGCAAGCAGCTTCTCAGTACACCGGTAGGGACTTGTCGACCTGGGTCGCCCAGGCGGTCACACCACCCTGGACGTGCACCGCCGAGGAGAACCCCGCGGCCTTCAGCGTCGCCAGCGCATCGGCCGAGCGGACACCGCTCTTGCAGTAGACGACGACCCGGCGGTCCTGCGGCAGCTCGGAAAGGTGCGCCGGCAGCTCACCCTTGGGGATGAGGCGCGCCCCCGGAATGCGGACGATCTCCCACTCGGCCGGCTCCCGGACGTCGACGAGCTCGATCGGCTCGCCGCGGTCGAGCCAGTCCTTCAGCTCTACTGCAAGGATCGTCGAACCGGCCGCCGCCTGCTGGGCCTCATCCGAGACGACGCCGCAGAAGGCCTCATAGTCGATCAGTTCGGTGATGGTCGGGTTCTTGCCGCACAGCTCACACTCCGGATCCCTACGCACCTTGATCGAACGGTAGCTCATCTCAAGTGCGTCGTAGACCATGAGACGACCGACCAACGGCTCGCCGATCCCCGTCAGCAGCTTGATCGCCTCGGTCGTCTGGATCGACCCGATCGACGCGCACAGGACGCCGAGGACACCACCCTCGGCGCAGGACGGCACCATGCCCGGCGGGGGTGCCTGGGGGTACAGGCAGCGATAGCACGGGCCGTGCTCGGCCCAGAAGACGCTCGCCTGCCCGTCGAACCGGTAGATCGAGCCCCAGACATATGGCTTGCCGAGCAGCACGCAGGCGTCGTTCACCAGATAGCGGGTGGCGAAGTTGTCCGTGCCGTCCACGATCAGGTCGTACCGGCTGAAGATCTCCATGACGTTGGATGTGTCCAACCTGGTCTCATGCAGGACCACGTCGACGTACGGGTTGATCTCCAGGACGGTGTCCCGGGCCGACTGCGCCTTGGACCGTCCCACATCCGACCGGCCGTGGATGATCTGCCGCTGCAGGTTGGACTCGTCCACGGTGTCGAAATCGACGATGCCGAGCGTTCCCACCCCGGCTGCGGCCAGATACATCAGGGTCGGCGAACCCAGCCCGCCGGCACCGACGGCCAGCACCTTCGCGTTCTTCAGCCGCTTCTGGCCGTCCATCGCGACATCCGGAATGATCAGATGCCGGGAGTACCGGCGGACCTCGTCAATGGTCAGGTCGGCCGCGGGCTCGACCAGGGGCGGCAGGGACACGATCTCTCCTCGCGGTCACAGCGGCGACATCCATACATCCGCCGTACATCCGGTATGGATCCGTGTAGATCCGACACCATCGTCGCCTCCCATCGTCGCAGGCGACGGACGCACTCGTCCGGGATCCGCTGTATGGGATCCGCTGTACGGGATCGACGCGGTGCCCTCGTGACGGGAACGCCATCCATCCCAGCGCGCGGGCGGGCCGGGATGTTCCCCGCCCCCACCCGGATATGATCGCAACGATGTCAGGCGGTCCGGTGACGGACCGTCGAACCTGTGGACGTCGCCGCTGTCCCGGCTTTCTTCGCCCGCGTGCTCCGGCTGCCCGCGACTTTCCGCCCGGCTCCCGCGTCCCCGGCGCCATCGGGCGCGGCGCCATCGGGCGCGGCGCCATCGAGCGCGGCGCCGTTCGCCGCCGGGCCCGGATCGGGGCCGGCGCCCGCCGGGGCACCCTCCCTGTCCCTGCGCGCCGCCTCCACGCTGGCGGCGAGAACAGCCATCAGGTCACCCGCGGTGTTGGCGGGCCGTCCCTCGCCGGGTGGCGTCACCATCTCGTTCCCGGACACCTTCGCCTCGATGACGGCTTGGAGCGCCTGGCGGTACCCGTCGGTGTACGGGGTCGGGTCGAAGTCGGCGGACAGCGTGTCGATCAACGCCTGCGCCATGGTCAGTTCCTGCGGGCGGAGGTCGACCTGATCAACCAGGAACGGGAACTCCGGGGCACGGACCTCGTCCGGCCAGATCATCGTCGACAGGACGAACACCCCGGCCCGGACCCTCAGGATCGCCAGCTGTTCGCGCTGGCGAAGGGCGACCTTGACCAGCGCGACCCGCCCCGACCCCTCGAGCGCGTCCCGGAGAAGTACGTACGGCCTGGTCCCGGTCCGGTCGGGTTCAACGTAGTAGTTCTTGGCGAAATAGATCGGGTCGACCTGCGCCAGCGGGACGAACTCCAGCACGTCAATCGTGTGGGACGTCGCCAACGGCAGGTTCGCGAAGTCGTCGTCGGTGAGCACGACGGTCTCCCCGGACGGCAGCTCGTACCCCTTGGCGATCTCGGAGTACGGCACCTCGGCGCCGTCCACCGCCGCCACCCGCTTGTAGTGGATGCGGGACCCGTCATCTCGTCTCACCTGATGGAACGACACGTCCCGCTCTTCGGTGGCCGAGTAGAGCCTGACCGGAATCGAGACGAGGCCGAAGGAGACCGCGCCTTTCCAGATCGACCGCATGCCCGCCCCTTACCGTGAGTTGGAGCATGTTCAAGGGTCTTCCCGCTCGGCATGATCGTTAGATCACCGATTCACTCCGGCGATCCACGATACATACCCAACAAACACACTCGTGTCCCAATTCTCCCTCACCGCGGCAGGGTATGGAAGGTGTATGGGCACAAAAGACGAACCCGAGGCAGGCATGTGGACACCGGGTCCGGGCCGATCAGATGCCGATCAGACGCCGATCAGCAGGAGGATGCCCACACAAGCGGACCGACCCACCGAAACAGGAGTAATCAGTAACAAAAATACTCCGAAGCGAGCACATTCCGTTGCGGAAGGGCCCTGCCTGCACTGCGCCCCCACCGCCGTACCCGGCGATTTCGCCCCCGGTCACCGCCGACCAGGTCCCGTCCTGCCGACAGCTGGCTGACCTGGTATTCATGGTGGGCGACATAGCGGGCCGAGTCGAAGAACACGGCGATCTTTTTGCCCCTTTGCCAGGCACGGCCGGCGCGAAGGTGGAAAGTTTCAGGGCGTCCGCGCGGCCGCCGCACACCAACAGACGATCACAGGCCGCAGGCACTGACAGGAGGAAGCCATGAGCTCACCGACGGACCTTCCGCTCGATGTGCGTGACATTCTCGACCGCCCCGACGTACCCGACGCGGACGCCGCGGAGCAGGCCCGCGAGGTCTCGACCCGCGAAGGGCTGGCGCCGGCGTCCACCTGGACGTTCCCCCTCGAGGTCGCGGAGTACGACGCGGCGCAACAGCGCATCGTCGTGGACGACGAGGACGAGGACGAGTACCGGTGAACCACCGGCTGACGGCTGCGCAGTCGTGATCTCTTCCGGGCTGCCGGCGGCCTGCACCTGAGGATCGTCGACCAAGCCCGGGTCGACCCGCCGATCAGCCTCATGCCATGTGAGAAAGTACTGGTGAGCGTGCCAATTGGCACCGAGGGAGGTGTACCGGTGAGCGCCGAGCCGTCCGCGCCGCAACCGCGGACGGGCAAGACCGCGCGACTACCCCGGACAGCACGCCGATTCCAGCTGTTGGGTGCGGCACGCGAGGTATTTGTTGCTCAGGGTTATCACGCGACTGCGATGGACGAGATCGCCGAACGTGCGGGTGTCAGCAAACCCGTGCTCTACCAGCACTTTCCCGGGAAGCTCGAACTGTACCTGGCACTGCTGGACGAACAGGCCCATTCGCTTGTGTCAAGCGTCCGCCGAGCACTTGCCTCCACCACCGACAACCACACCCGGATCGCTCGGTCGATCGCAGCCTACTTCGACTTCGTCGACGATCCGAGCGGGGCCTACCAGCTCGTCCTCGAGTCCGATCTACGCAGTGAGCCCGCGGTCCGCAAGCGGGTGGAGAACAGCTTCACCGCATGCGCCAACGCCATCGCCGCCGTCATCGCCGCGGACACCGGCGTCGGCCCCGCCGAGGCCGAGCTGTTGTCCATCGGGCTGGTGGGCCTCGCCGAGACAGGTGCCCGTTGGTGGCTGGTCACCGGCGGTGCGGTGGAGAAGGAGCGCGCTGTGGCGACCATGGTCGAGCTCGCCTGGCGAGGGCTCGCCGGCTACCCGCGACGCAACGCCGACGGTACCGACCAGGTGCCGCCACGGTGTGCCGGTGAGCAGGAAGGCTGACGCCGCCGCGAGCCCTGACGCCGCCGGCGAGCCCTGACGCCTCCAGCGAACACAGTCCGACCGCGTCCCACCCCGGCCGGCACAGGCCCTATGGTGGCGACAGATCGCGCCAAAGCGCGATTGCCCTGATCGGTCGATCGAACGCGGAGGTCATCACTGGTGGAGGTCAAGATCGGCATCCAGAACGTCGGACGTGAGCTGGTCCTCGAGAGCAGCCAGTCACCGGAGGATGTGGCCCAGGCGGTCGCCGACGCGATCGCGTCGGAGCAGGGCCTGCTCACGCTCGTGGACGAGAAGGGCCGTCGGGTCATGGTCCCGGTCGCGAAGCTGGCCTACGTCGAGATCGCCGAGGCCGAGACGCGCCGGGTCGGCTTCGGCGCGCTCTGAGGTCGGTCGCGCCGATACCGACCGCCACCGGAAATCGCCAGCTGCTGCCATCCGGCGGCTGAGCGGTTGAGCGGGTGCGAACAGGCATCCGCGGCGGGGTGATGCGGTGATACCGGGGGATGCCGGGGGATGCGTGCGATCCCTCGGCATCACGCGGACAGGCCGAGCGCATCCATCCGCGCCGCGTGTGCCTGGGCGATGCGGTTGAACATGTCCGCCAACGCCTGAAGATCACCCATCCCGGCCAGTAGACCGGTCAGCGCCTCCCGGTCCTCCGCCACCCGTTGGGCCTGGGTCAATGCCTCCCCAAGCAGCCGTCGGGCCCACAGCGCGAGCCGACCCGCGACGATCGGATGGGCCTCGATCGCGGCGCGGACACGTTCCACCGCGAACGCCGCGTGCCCGGTGTCGGCAAGGACGTCGAGGACCAGTTCGCGGGCGTCAGGTTCGAGCACCGACGCTGTCTCGCGGTAGAAATCGGCGACGATGTTGTCACCGACGTACACCTTGACCAGGCTCTCCAGCCAGTCCGCCGGTGCGGTGAGGTTATGGAAGAGGGTCAACGGCAGCACGAACGGCTCCATGGCCTTTTCGGAATCCACGCCCATCCGTAGCAGATGCTCCTGCACCGCCTCGAAGTGTGCGAACTCGGCCGCCGCCATGCGCGCAAGAGCGATCTTGTCCACCAATGTGGGCGCCATTCGCGCATCCGTGGCAAGGCGCTCGAACGCGCTCAGCTCACCGAAAGCCAACAACCCCAGCAGATCGATGACGGCGATCCGGGCCGCGGCAGCCTCATCGGCAACCGTCTCGGCAACCTGCCCGGATACACCCGTACTGTCCGTCATCTCTGATCACCTCAGCGTCGTCCGGCTCGAACTGCCCCGAAATATGTCGACAGAACGAACACCGCCGGAACACCTTCTGCCTCAGGCACTCGCGGCAGCCCGTCCCCCGGGTCACGGCCACCCTGCCGAAGGTCATTGTGTCGGAACATGTCTCAGAGACCTGTCCTCAGGTTATCCTTGTCATCAGCCGGGGGTTGACAAGGCCACTCCCGGCCCGAGCGGGCGTCGCCCCACCCCGGGTCAGCGGACCCCGCCGGTACATATCGCGAGCGGGTGCAGCGTCGGATCCCGCTCATAGCAGACCAGGAGCATCCCGCTGTCCGGTTCGACTGAAACCACAACACACCCGCACGACGAGCCCATCGACCTCCCTGACGCCGACGAAACGGTAGCCGCAACCGCGATACCGACGTCCGGTTTCGCAGACCTCGGTGTCCGCGAAGAGATCGTCGAGGCTCTCCGTGACCAGGGCATCCTCTCCCCCTTCCCCATCCAGGAACTGACACTTCCCCTCGCGCTGGCCGGCTCCGATCTCATCGGCCAGGCCCGCACCGGTACCGGCAAGACGCTCGCCTTCGGCATCCCGCTCGTGCAGGCCGTGACCAACCGGTCCGAGGGCGCTGCCGGGCTTCCCCAAGCCCTGGTGGTCGTTCCCACCCGCGAGCTGTGCGTTCAGGTTGCCGCCGACATCGGCCGGGCCGGCTCACGCCGAGGCCTGCGGGTGCTTTCGGTCTACGGCGGTCGCGCCTATGAGCCACAGCTGGCGGACCTGCGCACCGGTGTGGACATCGTCGTGGGTACCCCTGGCAGGCTGCTCGACCTGGCCCGCCAGAACGCGCTGGTCCTCACCGCCGTACGCATGCTCGTTCTCGACGAGGCCGACGAAATGCTCGACCTCGGCTTCCTGCCGGACGTCGAGCGCATACTCGCCCAGATCCCCGACATCCACCAGACGCTGCTCTTCTCGGCGACGATGCCGGGTCCGGTCGTGTCGCTGGCCCGTCGGTTCATGCGGCGGCCCGTCCACGTCACGGCGGAGCGCCCGGACGAGGGTCGCACCGTGCCGGACATCCGTCAGCACGTTTTCCGCGCCCACGCGCTTGACAAGATCGAAGTTCTGGCTCGGGTTCTGCAGGCCGAGGGGCGTGGCCTGGCCATCGTGTTCGTACGGACGCGACGCACCGCCGACAAGGTCGTCGACGACCTTGCCCGACGCGGCTTCGCCGCCGCGGCCGTGCACGGCGACATCGGCCAGGGCCAACGCGAGCAGGCGCTACGGGCGTTCCGAGCCGGCAAGATCGATGTTCTGGTTGCCACCGATGTGGCGGCCCGCGGCATCGACATCGGCGGGGTGACCCACGTGATCAACTATCAGTGCCCCGAGGACGAGAACGTCTACCTTCACCGCATCGGCCGCACCGGCCGGGCCGGCGGCAGCGGCGTGGCCGTGACCTTCGTCGACTGGGACGACATGTCCCGGTGGACCCTGGTCAACCGGGCGCTGGCGCTGTCCTTCGACACGCCGGTCGAGACCTATTCGACATCCCCGCACCTGTTTGAAGATCTCGAAATCCCCGCGAATGCCCGCGGCGTGCTGCCACACGCATCCCGTACCCGCGCCGGGCTGGCAGCTGAGGAGGTCGAGGACCTCGGGGAAACCGGTCGAGGCGCGCGACGCCGGCAGCGCCGGACCGGCGAGGGCTTCGACGCCACGGCAGCCGAGCAGCGAGCCGATCGGCCCGCCGGTCCCCGCGCCGCCCGCCCACGGCGGCGCACCCGTGGAGCCGGCGCCGCGGTCGCCGCGGTCGCCGCGGTCGCCACGACCGGCGTTACGAACGACCTTACGAACGTGGACTTGGCGGGGCCGAAGCTCACGAGCCCGGCTCCCGGCCTGTTCCTCGAACCCGCGACGGTTGCGTCCACGGTGGTTCACCGGGACAACCTGGATCTCGATCACCACGGGCTCGACGGGCTCGACCTTGACGGGCTCGACCTTGACGATGAGGACGGCATCGCGGCGAACGGCCAGCCGGGTCCGCGCCGGCGCCGGCGGCGCAGGGGCGGTCGCGGCCGATCCGCCGGTACCCAGACCGCTGAGGTCGCTCTGCCCGGTGGGCTGGACGACCCGATCGAGCGGCAGGCGGAGTCAGCCTGACAATAAGAGCGACCGGCAATAGGGACGCGGCGTCGCGGGGCTGGGGCACGCACCTCGCCTCGTTGTCGTCAGTCGACACCCACAACCAGGGTGCCTCCCTCCTCCGCCTCGCGATGCACGCACCCCAGCCCCGCTCCTTCATCCACGCCCCTACTGCCGGGCGCTCTAAATACGTGAACGCTCACAGTAGGCCAAAATGATCAGTAACATTCTCGGCCTACTGATGATCGTCGTACTCATCGCCGGCAACGCACTGTTCGTGTCCGCCGAGTTCGCTCTGGTGGCGATCGACCGCAGCCAGCTCGAACAGGCCGCGGCGGACGGCTCCCGGAGAGCCACGCGGGTGCTTCGCGCCGTCCACTCGCTGTCGTTCCAGCTCTCGGGAGCGCAGCTGGGCATCACGCTGACATCGCTGGTGCTCGGATACGTCGCCGAACCGGCGCTGGCATCCCTGCTGATGCCGGCGATCAGGACGGTCGGGCTGCCGGACGGGGTCGCCCATGCAACTGCCGTGACCATTGCCCTACTCATCGCGACAATTTCACAGATGGTCTTCGGTGAGCTGTTCCCGAAAAACGTCGCAATCGCGACACCACTGACCGTCGCCGAACGGGTGGTCGGGCCGCAGATGCTCTTCTCACGCATCTGTCGGCCGGCAATCGTGCTCCTGAACGGATCGGCCAACCGCCTGTTGCGCGCGCTCGGCATCGAGCCGCAGGACGAGCTGCGGTCGGCTCGTTCCCCGTCCGAACTCGGCTGGCTGGTGCGCTCATCAGCCGAACAGGGCACGCTGCCCGGCAATACGGCGACGCTGCTGCGTCGGTCGCTACGGTTGCGTGAGCGCACCGCGCAGGATGTCATGACACCCCGGGTTCAGGTGGTCGCGCTCCACGCCGACGACAACGTGGCGGATCTGCTGCGGGTGGCCGAGCGGTCGGGTCACTCCCGCTTCCCCGTGCTGCGGCGCTCGACCAGACGCGAAACTGCGCCGAACACCGCGGCTGACAGCACCGACGTCGACGACGTGGTCGCAGTTGTCCATGTCAAGGACGCCTTCGGCGTCTCCCAGCCCGCTCGCGCGGTCACACCGGTCAGCCAGATCATGGTCCCGCCGGTGATGGTGCCGAACTCACTGGGCTGCGACGATCTCCTCACCACCCTGCGCGGCCACAGCCTCCAACTCGCCATCGTCATCGACGAGTACGGCGACATCGCCGGCATCGTCACCCTGGAGGACCTCGTCGAAGAGCTCGTCGGCGACGTTGCAGACGAGTACGACCCACCGCAGACACCGGATGCGACCGCCCGCGCGGACGGGAGCTGGGTGCTGTCCGGCCTGCTCCGCGTGGACGAGGTCGCCGACAGTACCGGCGTCGCGCTACCCGACGGCCCGTACGAGACGCTCGCCGGCCTCGTCCTGCACCGGCTCGGACGGATACCCCGCGTCGGTGACACGGTCACGGTCGCCGGCCACCGGCTCACCGTCGACGAGATGGACCACCGCCGCATCGACCGCATCCGCGTGACCGTAGCGGCGGGCCGGCCGGGTCCAGGTCCGGGTCCAGGTCCAGGTCCGGACCGACGGGTCGACCCATCCACCGGTGGGAACGAACGGACCCGGTGAGGGGACGCCGATGACGCTGCTCAACCTCATCGGCGCTGTCATCCTGCTGGCCGGCAACGCCTTCTTCGTCGGTGCCGAGTTCGCCGTCATCTCGGTCCGCCGCGACCGGATCGCACCCATGGCGGCCGCGGGTGACCACCGCGCCCGCACGGTCGGCACGGCGATCGAAAACCTGTCGCTCATGCTTGCCGCGTCCCAGCTCGGTATCACGATCTGTTCGCTGGGACTCGGCGCGGTGGCCGAGCCCTCCGTCGCTCACCTGCTCGAGGGAAGCCTGCGCGCACTCGGCGTCCCCGCGAGCATGTACAGACCGATCGGGCTGGCGGTCGCGCTGGCGATCGTCGCCTGCCTGCACATCGTGCTCGGCGAGATGGTGCCGAAGAACATCGCTCTCGCCGGGCCGGAGCAGGCCGCGCTGCGGCTCGCGCCGCCGCTGGTGCGGTTCGCGCGCCTGGCCCGCCCCCTGATCGTCTTTCTCAACGCAGTTGCCAACTGGTGCGTCCGGCTCGTCGGGGTCACGCCGGTGGACGAGCTCAGCACCGCCTACACCCCGGACCAGCTCGCGGTCATGATCGCCGAATCCCGACAGCAGGGACTACTGGAGGACTACGAGCACAACCTGCTCACCGGCGCGCTGGAACTGCCCGAACGAACCGCCCGCTCGGTCATGATTCCCCTCGATGAGACCGTGGCCGTGCCGTGGTCGGTCAGTGCGGCCGAGCTGGAGATGTTGGTCGCCCGAACCGGATTCTCCCGCTTTCCGGTCCGGGCTCCGAACGCATCTGCCCCAGCGGCCACCGAAACACCCACCGACCTGGCTGCACCCGGTACCACGGCCACGGCCACGGCCACGGCAGGTACGATGATCGTCGGCTTCGTCCACGCCAAGGACGTCCTTGGAATCCAGAGCGACGCCCGGGACGAACCGCTGCCGCCGCGCCGGCTCCGACCCATGGTCGAGGTCCGCCCGGACCTGCCACTGGACGAGGTGCTACGGCTGATGCAGCGGACCGGCTGCCATCTCGGCCGCGTACCCGGACCGGGTGGCACGACCATCGGGGTCGTCGCGCTCGAGGACGTGGTGGAAGAATTCGTGGGCGAGATCGAGGACGCCAGCCACCGGATGCGCTGACCTGGCGGGTCAGGCCGTCACGTAGTCAGGTGGTCTTGGGCGCGGCCGCCGCCACCACCTCGAAGGACCACAGTTGCGCCCCGGTCGCGGCAGGCTGCGCCCCGGTCGCGGCCGGTCCGCCGGATCCGCCATGACCAGCCTGGAAGGCGTTGGACGCCTGCCACGTGCCGAAGTCCTCCTCGCTGCGCCAACGCGTGTACACGAGGTAGGCGTCAGTGCCCTCCACCGGACGCAGCAGCTCGAACCACTCGAACCCGTCGGCCGCCTCCACCATGCCCGCCCGACCGGCGAAGCGCTGCTCCAAAGTGGCCCGCATCTCGGCCGGAACGGTCAACACATTGATCTTCACGATGCTCATGAGGCCACGTTAGTTCGTCCGGCGCGCTGTCGTGCGGGCCTACCCCTGCCCATGAGACCGATCTGCCACATCATCACCATAAGACGATAGATCGATACGTTGAGTACCGCCTGCATCGGGTTGCCATCCTCATGCGACACTATCTGGCGTCATTCGATTCCATAACGTCCCGAGCGAGGATGCGCGAGTGGCTGACCAACGGCATCGGATGCACGCGGGCGCGGCTCCGGGCGCAGAGCCGACGCAGCCGGACGGGGATGTCGGCCTGTTCGGACCGTCCAGCGTGACCTGGCGGGTACACGGCGACCCGAGCATGGTCATCGCCGGAATCCGGGCGCTGCTCCTGCAGGCGGTGCACCCGCTGGCCATGGCCGGTGTCGCCCATCACTCCACCTATCGCAACGACCCGTGGGGACGCCTGCGGCGGACCGTCGACTATGTCGGCACGATCACCTATGGGAGCACGGACGCCGCCCACCACGCGGCCGCGCGGGTACGCCGGGTGCACGCGGGCATCCACGGTGTGGAGGCGGGCAGCGGCCGGCCCTACCGGGCCGCCGATCCCGAGCTGCTGCTGTGGGTGCACGTGAGCGAGGTCGAGTCCTTCCTCAGCACGACCCGCCGATGTGGCCTGGCCCTCACCGAGCGCCAGGCCGACACCTACTTCGCCGAGCAGGTCCGCGCGGCCGAACTCGTCGGCATCCCCGCGCGTGACGTCCCGTCCAGCCGGGCGGAGGTCGAGCGTTACCTCACCCGAATGCGGCCGGGGCTGCGGGTGACCGCGGCGTCCCGGGAAGCGGTCGGGATCATCCTGCGGCCGCCGATGCCCCGGTGGGTGGCGCTGGCCACCCCGGCGCGACCCGCGTGGTCAGCACTGGCCGCCATCGCGGTCGGGATGCTCCCCGGTTGGACCCGCCGGCTCTACGGGTTACCCGACGTCGCCGCGGTGGAGCTGATCGCGTCCCGGTGCGGCAAAGCGGCACGCGCGGCACTCCTCGGACTGCCGCGCTCGCTCTTCCAGACACCCGCCACCCTGCGACGCCCCGCACTGCGATGCCCCGCACTGCCGGCACCGACCGAAGAACCCACCGGAGCATGTATCGATCTGACACATACTGGTTAGTCTGCTGTTCATGGCGCAACTTCCCCGGGTGGCGGTGCTCGGGCGCGGACCCACCGCCGGCGTGACCGTCTTCGCGCTCGTCGACTCCGGCCTGGACGCACGCCTGTTCGTACCCGCCGCGGCCCCTGCCAGACCCGTGGTCACGGGTGCCGAGCGCCCGGCGACGGTGACAGTGGCCCCGACGCCCGCCGAGGATTATCTGCGCGAGCGCGGACTCGCCGACCGGATCACACGGCTCGACGGCGACAGCGGCATTCGCCCGGATGACACCCGTCCCGTTGACACCGGCCGCCGGCCCTTCGATCTCCGCGACAGCGACCAACAGGTGACCCGATGGGATGTCGTGGTGGTCACCGAAGACCCCGTCGAAGACCAGGCCGAAGACCAGGTCGACCGCGCGGCCGGCCCCAGCATCGGACCGCCGCTGTTCGGCGGTGTCTTCAGCCTGGACACCGACGGCGTGTACCGATGCGGGCGCCTGCCCGGGTCGGTGGACGGGTCGGTGGACGGGTCGGACAGCGCCGACACCGTTCGGCTCGCTGACGCCCAGGGCCGCTGGATCAGCGAGTACCTGCGTGGCCGCTACCTGCTACCGCCACGTTCAGTGATGCTGGCGGCGGCCGGGCTGCCAGCGGCCGGCCCCGCCAGCTGGCTGCGATCACACGCTGACCGCCTTCGCGCTTCATGGCATGGCAGGCATCGCAGGCCTGGCCGGCCCGCCGTGCAGGGTTACCTGCGCTGGCTGGGCGCCGAGCTGCGCCGCGGCCGGGCGCGGGCGGCCGAAGGCGGCTACCCCATCCCCGCGCCCTCCCTGATCACCGCCGAATGATCCACAACGCAGTTCAGGCGAGACGGTTCAGGCGAGGACCGCCAAGCGGTCGGCCGCCGCCCGCAGGGTGTCGAGTCGCTTCGGGAACGCAAACCGGAGGATGTGCCGACCGTCCGCGGGATCGGCGAAGAACGACGAACCGGGAACCGCCGCGACCCCGGTCGTGGCAAGCACGCGGCGGGCGAATGCGACATCCTCGCCGGCGGGGTCCAGCGATCGGGTTCCGCACATGACGTAGTACGCGCCGTCGGGCGGCCGGACCTCGAATCCGGCCGCGGCCAGCGCGCCGCACAACAGGTCACGCCGTTGCCGGTACTCGGCCGCGATGGCGTCGTAGTAGCTCGCCGGCAACCCCATCGCGGCGACTCCGCCCGCCTGCAGAGGAGCGGCCGCGCCCACGGTCAGGAAGTCGTGGACCTTGCGGATGGCGGCGGTATAGGCCGGCGGCGCGACAGTCCAGCCGACCCGCCATCCGGTCACCGCGTAGGTCTTGGACAGGGCGTTGATGGTGATCGTACGGTCCGTGAGACCGGGCACTGTCGCGGGCGGGACATGCCCACCCGGACCGAGATAGTGGATGTGCTCGTAGATCTCATCGGTGATGACAAGCGCGTCGTGCCGCTGGCACAACTCGGCGAGCAACTCCAGTTCCGCGCGTGTGAAGACCTTGCCGGTCGGGTTGTGCGGCGTGTTGATCACGACAGCACGCACCCGGTCGGAGAAGGCGGCGCGCAGCTCGGCCTCGTCGATGCTCCAGTCGGGTCCGTGCAGTCGGACGAGCCTGGGCCGAGCGCCGGACAGGATCGCATCCGGGCCGTAGTTCTCGTAGAAGGGCTCGAACAGCAGCACCTCGTCGCCGGGATCCACCAGCGCCAGCATCGCCGCGATCATCGCCTCAGTGGAGCCACAGGTCACGCAGATCTCGGTCTCCGGGTCCACCGTCCAGCCCGGATAGGTGCGGGTGACCTTGTCGGCAATCGCGTGCCGCAACGCCGTCGCCCCCCAGGTGATCGCGTACTGGTTGTCGTCGGCGTCGATGGCGGCCTTCGCCGCCTCCTTCAACTCGGCGGGGCAGGAGAAGTCCGGAAAGCCCTGCGCCAGGTTGATCCCGTCATGGGCCAGGCAAAGCCGCGTCATCTCCCGGATGACCGACTCGGTGAAGGTCCCGGCCTTCACCGACACCCGGGGCGAGATGCCGCCCTGGGCTCGAGCCGGCTCGTCCGCACCCGACGGCCGTACCTGGGGCAGCCCGACCGCGGAGCCGATACCCGAATGCGCTGTCACCGGTTCATCATGGCGTACCTCAGGTCGCCGTCAGCTCAGGTCGCCGTCAGTTCAGGTCGCCGTCAGTTCAGGTCGCCGTCAGTTCAGGTCGCCGTCGGCGATGGCGTCCCACGGCTGGCGGTCGGGAGCGGCGGCGAGACCCTCGGGACAATGCCGCCGATAGTCGCACCAGGAACACAGCTGACCCGGCGACGGCGGAAACGCCGCGTCCGGCGCGGCGCCGGCGCGAAACGCCTCGCCCGCGCGCTCGGCGTCGTCCGCCAGGGCTTCGGCGCGGCGCAGTTGGCGGCCCAGCGACGCCTCGTCGTGCTCGGCCGCCAGCACGTCGCCGGTGGGAACATGATGCAGCTCAACCCGCCAGCACGGCCGACGCAGCGTCTTCGACGCCGCGAGCGCGTACAGGGCGAGCGGCTGGGAGGCTCGCGCATCGTCATCGGTGAGCGGACGGCGGCCGGTCTTGTAGTCGACGACAACAAGCTCACCGTCACGATCGTCGAGCCGGTCGACCCGCCCGGACAGCGCCAACCGTTCGGTGCGTGCGGCTACCTGGCGTTCCACCGCCACCGGTTCGGCGGCCGGATCAAGCCCAGCCACATAGCGCTCCACCATCTGCGCTGCCCGCTCCCGCCAGCGAACCGACTGATCGGCGTCCCGCCAGCCGTCCAGCAGCCACCCGAGGCGGACG
>NZ_CAUVXL010000048.1:0-24336 GCF_963555915.1 Protofrankia sp. Cas4 | reverse complement strand
GGCGCGGGCTGGGGTACGGCGCGCCAGCGACTCGTCCCACCAGGCCCGCAGGGCGTTGTGCACGCTGGCACCCATCGAGTTGTGAGCCCACGGCGGGCCCTTCGGCGGTGCCGGGCGGTCCAGGTATGCCATCCGGTACCGGCGCGGGCAGTCGGCAAAGGCGGAAAGCTTCGACGGCGTGCACACGAAAAGTCGCCGCGGCATGCCGTCCAACTGCAGCTGGTCCACGACATGATCCTGTCACTCGGCCGCTGGCACACGGCAGCGGCGCCGTCGACACAATGGTAACCGAACGACCACTGGACGGTGGCATTCTCGCCTGGCATGCTGGTGGATGTGACCGGTACATCCGACCTTTGCGCGCGCCGCGCACGTAGATCGCCGGATCACTTTTACCAGGGGCCGGGCTTGGCCCCTGGGTTGCCTCGCGACTGACGCGACACACCGAGACCAGACGGCCCGGACTCACCCGGGCTCACGAGGCTCTGGGACGGCCGGGCCACGGACGAAAAGGGCCCAGATGACAAGGGAAGCGCTCAACTCTGTCACCTCCGCGCCGACTATCTCCTCGATCGAGGACGGCCGAACGGCCATCGACGAGATCGATACCCAGCTTCGCGCGCTCGTCGGGGCACGCCTCGATGTGTCCCGCCAGATTCAGGCGCTGCGCTCGGCTGACGGCGGTCCGCGCATCGAGCACTCGCGGGAGAATGAAATCATCGCGGCATGGTCGGGGGAACTCGGACCGCGCGGGGTCGAAATCGCACTGTCTATTCTCACCCTCTGCCGCGGATCTCTTACCTGACGCCATCGCGACTCACCTCGACCCGCACAGAACTTCTGCCAGGTCATGGTCGCCGGTCAGCGGCGTTGCGACGTTCAGCGCGTCGCGCCTGGGTGCCAGCACCGCGCCGCTGACCGCCGTCGGTATCCTCACCGACGGCGACGGACTCCGCCAACAGCGCTCGCAGTTCCGTACGCAGCTCCGAGCGCAGGTAGTCACGGGTCGCCAATTCGCCGATCTTGATCCGAACCGCCGCAATCTCGCGGGCAAGGTATTCGGTGTCGTCGAGCTGGCGGCCGGTCTGCTCCCTGTCCTGAGCGAGGTTCGCCCGGTCCCGGTCGTCCTGCCGGTTCTGCGCCAGCAGGATCAACGGCGCCGCATAAGCCGCCTGCAACGACAACGCCAATGTCAGGAAGATAAACGGATAGTTGTCGAACCGCAGGTCAAGCGGCATGACAATGTTGTAACAGATCCAAATTACGACCACCACGCTCTGCAGCACAAGGAAACGGGCGGTTCCGATGAACCGGGCGATGCGTTCGGCAACCCGGCCAAAGGCGTCCGCTTCGGCGGGCCGGCGGGCCAACGCTGAGCGGCGTGACGGACGAGGCTGGTCGAGCCTGCCCGCACCGCGGCGGATCTTCATGATCCGGGCCGCCTCAGACCGTTGTCGCGCCGATCCTGACCGCCTGGCAGCGCCGTGCTCACAGCGTTACTTCGGGCATCGCTGTGGGTGTCACCGCGGGAATCACCGTCGGAATCGCTGTGGGCGGTATCGGCGGAATCGCCGAGAGCGCCCACGCGGGCATCGGAATCCAGGTCACGTTCCCGCCAGTTGGCCGGCAACATGTGGTCGAGAACGTCGTCGACGGTAACCACACCGACCAGTCTGGCGAGCCCGTCCAGCACCGGGACCGCCACCAGGTTGTACGAGGCGAGCAGGCGGGTCACCTCCGGCAGGGACGTCTCCGGGCGCAGCGGGGTGATGTCGATGTCAATGATGCCACCGACGAGGGCCCCAGGCGGTTCCCGCAGCAGCCGCTGGAAATGCGCAAGCCCCAGATAACGTCCGGTCGGGGTCTCGAACGGCGGGCGGACCACGTAGACCTGCGCGGCCAGCGCCGGTGACAGTTCCGGCGCCCGCACCCGCGCGAGCGCCTCGGCCACGGTCGCGTTCGGGCCGAGGATCACCGGCTCACTGGTCATCAGACCGCCGGCGGTGTTGTCCGGGTAGACCAGCAGCCGGCGCACCGGTGCCGCCTCCTGCGGCTCCATCAGCCGCAGCAGCCGCTCGGCCTCCTCGGCGGGCAGGTCCCTCAGCAGGTCGGCGGCATCGTCTGGACCCATCGCCTCCAGGATGTCAGCCGCTCGATCGTCGGCGAGCCCGCCGAGCAGCTCGATCTGCTCATCCTCGGGCAGCTCCTCCAGGACGTCGGCGAGGCGCTCGTCGTCCAGGGCCGCGGCGACCTCGGCCCGGCGCTTGCTCGAAAGATTGTGCAGCAGGGACGCGAGGTCCGCGGGGCGGAGTTTCTCGAACGCCGCGAGCAGGTTCGCCGCACCCTGGGTCTCCGCGGGCAACGAGATTCCGGTGACCTCATCCCAGGAGACCGTGCGGACCTCGCCGCGTCGTCGCCGACCGGTCCGTACCGCCACCTGGTCGAGCACCCAGTCGCCACCGCGGATCGGTTCGATCGCCGCGTCCACCACGGTGACGGTCGCCTCGGTCGCGACCAACGTCACCTGCCGGTCCAGGAGCTCGCCGAGCACGAGGATCTCGCCCGGACGCTGCGCGAACCGGCGCCAGCTCAACCGGGCTGAGGAGAGCACGACGGCGCCCGACTCCACCCCGGTCACCTTGCTGATCGGCACAAAGATGGGACGGCGTTGCACCTCGACGGCAAGCCCCAGCGCGCGCGGCGGTTCGCGGCCCAGTCTCAGGGTCACGACCACGTCACGGACTCGCCCGACCACATCCCCGTTGGGATCGAGGACAAGCAGGCCCGCCAGCCTGCGGCAGAACAGCCGAGCCGGTGCTGTGGTCACGGCGTGAGGCTACCTCCGCCCCCGATGCCGGGCGCTCTTGGCAAAAATGATCATTGCTCCGCTCGCGCCGGGCTGCACCAGCCAGGCCACGGCCGCCGGCTCCACTCGCGCCCGACCCCGAATGCCGCGATACTGCTCATAAGTGTGTGACAGCCCATCCGCAATGGTCGCGATTGACGTGCGGCCCGTACGCGGCTGTGCGGCTGTGCGGCTGTTTTTCGACAGAGCAGTCGACAGAGCAGTCGACAGAGCAGTCGGCAGGGCAGTCGGCAGGTGCCGGTTACCGGTGATAGGCGGAGAAGGGAAGCGGACACGATGGGCAGGATCGCGCAGACCGACGGTCTGACCGATGTTCAGGCTGACATTCTGTCGGCCGTGCGCACGTTCGTCGACAAGGAGATTCTGCCATACGCCACCGAACTCGAACACAAGGACGAGTTCCCCGAGGCGATCGTCGAAGCCATGAAAGAGATGGGGCTTTTCGGGATCACCATTCCGGAGGAGTACGGCGGGCTCGGTGAATCGCTGCTCACGTACGCCCTGGTTGTCGAGGAGATAGCCCGCGGCTGGATGAGCGTCTCGGGTGTCATCAACACACACTTCATCGTCGCCTACCTCCTTCTCCAGCACGGCTCCCCCGAGCAAAAGCAGCGGCTCCTGCCGAAAATGGCGACCGGGGAGGTGCGCGGCGCGTTCTCCCTGAGCGAGCCGGGCTGCGGTTCGGACGTGTCCGCCATCACCACCCGGGCCACTCGCGACGGCGACGAATACCTCATCAACGGCCAGAAGATGTGGCTGACCAACGGTGCCCGTGCCGGCATCGTCGCCACCCTTGTCAAGACCGACGAGGGTGCCGACTCGGTCTACCGGAACATGACGACCTTCCTGCTGGAAAAGGAGCCCGGCTTCGGCACCAACGCCGGCATCACGATTCCCGGAAAAATCGACAAACTCGGCTACAAGGGCGTCGAGACCACCGAGATGGTGCTGGACAACCACCGGGTACCGAACTCGTCGATCCTCGGCGGCGCCGACGGCCGGGGCAAGGGCTTCTACCAGATGATGGACGGTGTCGAAGTCGGCCGGGTCAATGTCGCGGCCCGCGCGTGCGGCATCATGATCCGGGCATTCGAGCTGGCGATCGCCTACGCCCAGCAGCGCCGCACCTTCGGTAAGCAGATTGTCGACCATCAGGCGATCGCCTTCAAGTTGGCCGAGATGGCGACCAAGGTCGAGGCCGGCCACCTGATGATGGTGAATGCCGCCCGCAAGAAGGACAGCGGCCAGCGCAACGACGTCGAGGCGGGTATGGCCAAGTACCTTGCCAGCGAGTACTGCTTCGAGGTGACCACCGAGTCGTTCCGCATCCACGGTGGTTACGGCTACTCCAAGGAGTACGAGATCGAGCGACTTTTCCGGGAGGCGCCGTTCATGCTCATCGGCGAGGGTACCTCCGAGGTACAGAAGCGCATCATCAGCCGGGCGTTGCTCAAGGAGTACAAACTCCCGTAGCCAACCCCGCCAGCCGCCGGCCGCGCGAGCATGATTCTTCTCGCGCGGCCGGCGGCCCCAAGCGGGCTAGCGCTCGAGCGGGCTAGAGGTACTGCCTGGCCGGCCCGACCATCGCGCGTACGGTCTTGCCGTCGTGGAACTCGCCGATGGCCGTCATCGTCCAGTTCGGCCCACCCTGCTGACGTGCAACCTTGCACATGACGAGACCGGTGTGCGGTTTTGACTCCGACAGGTCGAAACGGACGAGCTCGGCACCGGTGAAATCGTCGATCAGGCGGCAGAAGGCGTTACGGACCTCGGTGAACTGCTGGCCCTGAAAGCTGTTCACCGTGAAGACCAGCGCTTCGACGGTGGACGGGAGCCCCGCAAGATCGACGAAGATGGTCTCGTCGTCGCCCTCGCCGCTGCCGGTGAGGTTGTCACCGGAATGGCGAACCGCGCCGCGGGCACCCTTCTTCGACATGAACCACACCTTGTCGACGTCCTTGCCGCGGCTGTCGAACAGGATGCAGGAGGCGTCCAGATCGATCTGGCGTCCCCGGTGGGCCGGATCCCAACCCAGTGCCATCCGCACCCGGGTCAACGGCGGGGTCCCGGTCTTGACCAGTGAGACACTCTGGCCCTTGCGCAACGAGACCCGGCCCTTGTCCAGGTTGACGGTCGGGGCACCGGCCACCTGCGGGGCCGGTTGTGACTGCTGGCCGTGCGGCGGACCCCATTGTTGTTGTGCCTGCGGGGCCGGTGATGGCTGCTGGCCGTGCGGCGGACCCCATTGTTGTTGTGCCTGCGGGGCCGGTGATGGCGGCGGGCCCCACTGCTGCTGGGGTTGGGCTACCGGCCGCGCTGGGGATGCCGGCTGCGCTGGGGATGCCGGCTGCGTCGGCGGCACATAGAGCTGTGTGGGTGCCTCATCCACTGCCGGATCATCCACTGTGATCCCGAAGTCGGTGGCGATACCGGCAAGGCCCGAGGCGTACCCCTGCCCCACGGCACGCACCTTCCAGGACCCCTGGCGCCGGTACAACTCGACGAGCACCAGTGCCGTCTCAACGGTCAGCCCGACCGGGTCGAAACGGGCGAGTTCCGCGCCCCGAAGATCTCTGACGGAGACCTGCAGTGCCCCGACGGTGGCGAAGGTCGACGGGCCGGACCCGTCCAGGCTGCCGGTGATGACGACCTTGTCGATGTCGGCGGGTACCAGCCCCAGTGCGAACTCGAGCGCCGAGGGTGGGAGGAGGCGCACCCCGGGGCCGGTGGGCTGGTTGAAGAACACGAAGTCGGCGTCCGAACGGACTTTGCCGCCCGCCGTGACCAGCAACGCGGCGATGTCGAGCGGAGTCGACGAACTGATCTCCACACGTACATCATTAGTGGACAACGGTGCGTTCGCGCCCTTGCTCAGCACCTGCGCCATGGCGGCCTCCACGTCTGGATTGCTCGGGGCCTCCGGCCGCAGGAGAAGAGCCGTGACCGCGCGGCCTTGTGAGCGCCCGGGGTCGGACGCTCACAGCCTATTAGGTTCCTTCGGGTCGCCGGCGCCGCGTCCCGCGTCCAGCGACCGGTCCCAACCCGAGGCGGCGGACCGGTACGAACCAACCGCTCAACGAACCGAACAACCCGGACCCGTCTGTGGGCTCCCCGACGCGTGCGACCGAGCTGTCCCCGCGACCCACATTTCTTGATCATAAGAACCGCCTGGACGCCTCAGCCCGCAGCTCCATTTGCGGTGATTAGTAGGACTTACGACCACGAAATGTTCACCCGTGAACCGAAACTTTACGCGACCCCAACCCGGGTCATTACTCCGAGTAAAAATGCGAACGAAATGATCCACGCCAGCCGGAGATATGGTTTATCCCGCCGACCGGAAGAGACGATGAGAATGAACACCACGCCGATGACCAGAGAGGACACCACTCGATCTTGCGCGAGGAGAAGTGCCCGATGACAAACGCCGTTGAGGACGCCGGCGCGCTCGACCGCGCCCGGGAGCATCTCGCGACAGGCGAACCGGCCGGGGGAAGCGTCCGCGTTCCGATCTTGAGTTCGTGGCGACGCTGCGAGTCGGTCGGGCTCACCCCGGACCGTCTCGCGCCTTCCTACCGGTCCGATCTCGACCCGGAGGAACGCATCGCCCGCGTGGCCGCGCCTGTTCTCGATCGGCTGGAAGCCAGCCTCGCGGGTACCGGAGTAGGCGTGATTCTCACCGACAGTGAGGCAACTGTCCTCCAGCGTCGCGCAAGCGGGCTGGCGCTGAACCGACATCTGGACGGGGTGTGTCTCGCACCCGGCTTCAGCTACGCCGAACACGTCGTCGGTACCAACGGGATCGGCACCGCGCTCGTGGAACGTGGCCCCTCCTATGTTTCGAGCGTCGAGCACTTCGCCGCCCGCCTACACCCGTATGTCTGCGCGGGCGCACCGATACGCGATCCGATCAGCGGCCGGATCGAAGGCGTCATCGATCTCACCTGCCTGCGCTCTGCCGCTGATCCGGCGATGGTGGCTCTGGTCCGTGAAACCGCCGGCGCCATCGAACGGCAGCTGCTGGAACAGTGTGCGGAGCGGGAGCGCGCCCTCCTCCGGACATTCCTCCAGAACAAACGGCGCACTCGCACGTCCATTGTGGCGGTAGCAGGTGACCCGTGCGTTCAAGCACCGGCCGAGGTCGTCCTTCGTGCCGCCGCCAACCTCAGGATAAACAACCAGGACGAACAAATCCTGCGGGAGAAGGCGACGGACCTCATTTCCGCCGCGCGTCGGGCTGCCGTGGAGGTGCGTTTGTCCAACGGCCAGGTAGCCGTGCTGGTGTGTCGGCCGGTGACGGCCTCCGCCGGTGCCGCGGGGCTCGCTGTCGAGGCCAGCCTCACCGGCGGGACGCCGCGGCATCCGGTCACCACAGGCGGCATCGCGCTCCCACACTCCGCACCCGAAAACGACCTGCCACGACAGCTACGGCTGATCAAGTCGGAAGTAGCCGAGTCGGAAGTAGCCGAGCCGGAAATGGCCGAGCCGGCTGGTGACACCGACAGGTGGCTGCTGCTGGTGGGCGAACCGGGGGTCGGCCATGTCGCAGTCGCTGCACGGAAACGTCTGGGGCTACTTTATGAGGCCAGCATGCGCATCGGTACCACCCTGGACGTGACGCGGACCGCCGAGGAGCTGGCCGATGTCGCGGTCCCACGATTCGCCGACCACGTCACCGTTGATCTTCCTGACGCTGTCCTGCGCGGGGACGAACCGACCAGCATGAATGAAGGAATGCGCCGCATCGCCGTCCGCGGCATCACGACAGAGGGCGCGTTCTACCCGCCGGGCGACCTCGTGTGCTACCTCCCGGCAACCCCCCAGGCGCAGTGCTTCACCCACGGGCGGTCAGTTCTTGAGAAAGATCTACGGGTCGCGAGCGGATGGCTGGCTCAGGATCCCGCGCGCGGTGAGACTCTTCTCGACCATCGCATCCACTCACTCATGACAGTCCCGATGCGCGCACGCGGCGAGACACTCGGGATCGCCAGCTTCTACCGATCCGAACAGCCCGGCGCCTTCGAGGAGGATGACCTGTCCCTCGCCGAGGAACTGGTCGCCCGGGCCGCCGTGTGCATCGACAACGCCCGCCGCTACACCCGCGAACACGGACTGGCGCTGGCCCTCCAACGCAGTCTGCTCCCCCGGGGCGTACCCGCACAGCATGCCGTCGAAGTCGCCCACCGCTACCTGCCTGCCCAGTCGGGAGTAGGCGGCGACTGGTTCGACGTCATCCCCCTGTCCAGCGCCCGCGTTGCCCTGGTGGTTGGTGACGTGGTCGGCCACGGCCTGCACGCCGCCGCCACCATGGGTCGCCTACGTACCGCCGTCCAGAACTTCTCCGCCCTGGACCTGCCTGTCGATGAACTCCTCGGTCATCTCGACGACCTGGTCAACCGTCTTGACGAGGAGGAGGGCGCCGAACCCTGCGGGCACGGGATGATCGGGGCAACCTGCCTGTACGCGATCTACGATCCGGTCTCCAGACGCTGCACCATGGCGCGGGCCGGACACCCGATGCCCGCACTCATTGCGCCCGACGGCAGCGTGGAGTTCCTCGATCTACCTGCCGGACCACCGCTCGGCCTTGGTGGACTGCCCTTCGAAGCGGTCGACTTCGAGATGGCTCCCGGCAGTCAACTCGTCCTGTACACCGACGGGCTCATCGAGGACCGACACCGCGACATCGACGCTGGTCTCGACCAGCTCCGGCGCCTGCTGGCCCATCCCGACCGTCCGCCGGAGGAGACCTGCCAGGCTCTGGTCACGGCCATGCTCCCAGCTCATCCAAGTGACGACGTCGCCCTTGTGGTGGCTCGAACCCGCGCGCTTGATCCACAACGCCACGCCAGCTGGGAGATACCCGCTGACCCGACGGTCGTCTCCACCATGCGTGCAGCGGTCACCCGGCAACTCACCGCCTGGGGGCTGGCGGAAGCCGCATTCACCACTGAACTGGTTGTCAGCGAGCTGATCACCAATGCGATCCGGCACGCAACCGGCCCCATCCAGGTTCGCCTGCTACACGACCACACGCTGATCTGCGAGGTATCCGACGCCAGCGGCACATCCCCCCGGCTGCGCCGTGCCAGCACCACCGACGAAGGCGGCCGTGGCCTTTTCCTGATCGCTCAGCTCACCCGACGCTGGGGTGTCCGATACACGTCCAACGGCAAGGTCATCTGGACCGAGCAGCCGCTGCCGCCATAGACGGTTCATCAGGCCCGTAGGGTCGGTTCCATGGACGGCGCGGATGTACTCAGGCTGGTGGAGGCCCACCTGATCCGGGAGCTCGGGCCTGACACCGGACGCGCGGAGATCACATTTCTCGGCGCCGAGCCCATCGAGGTCCTGCGTTTCGGCAGCACAACGCAGGGAGTCGTCCGCTACGCAACCCTCGGGATGTCCATTGCCCCGATGGGCGATCCGGCATCATCAATGATCGACCCGACCGGACCACGCACCGAGCTGGTGCTCTCCCTGAAGGACCAGCGCGACAGTGTCGCCCGGCGGCTCGCCCTGCTGGCGGCGATACCCGCTGTCGAAGGCGTCCCGGTTGTCGCCGGAGCAGGACTCGACCTGGGTGAACCGCTCTGGGACGGCGCGCGCTTCACCGCCGTCCTCGTCGCCGAGCCCGGTGGGCTCATCCCCGACCTGCCGCTGGCAGACCCGACCGACCCACCGGCGACACTGCCGGCCCGGACAGCGACGCAGGCACCGGCACCCGTGCGTTTCCTGCCGGTCCTGCCGATGACCCCCAACGAGTCGGCGTTCAAGCGGGTACACGGAGCGGCCGAGCTCCAGCGGCGATGGTTGGCCGCCGGAACCGACCTACGGGATCCCACCCGCCCGCAGCTGCGCCTCGACCTCGACGACAGCTGACAGCTGACAGCTGGAACACGATCAGGAGCCGGTACCGATATCGGCAAGGTCCTTGACCACCGGCACACAGGCCCGCTCGATCCAGGCGTCCGCCGGCTCGCCGCCGGGCGGCATCACGATGACCGTGTCCACGCCGATCCGCGCGTACTGCTCCACGTCAGCCAGGAACGCGCTCGACTCGCCCCGAGTCAAGGCGTCACCGCCGTGGAGAATCGTCTTGGTGATCTCGGCGTAGTCGCGGCCGACCGCGTCGCAGTGAGCTTTGAGCACGTCGAGTTTGTGCGCGACCGCATCCACCGAGGGCGCGAACAGGTTGCAGGCATCCGCGTAGGTGGCGACCAGACGCAGCGTCTTCTTCTCCCCGCCTCCACCGATCAGGATCGGCAGTCGTGGCCGGCTGATCGGCGCGGGCACGCAGAGCGTCTCGGCGAGCTGGTAGTGCCGGCCGTCAAACGGGCCGTTGTCGTCACTCCACATCTGCCGGCAGATCCGCAGCGTCTCCTCGAGCCGCTCGAACCGCTCGGCGAGTGGCGGGAACGGCACGCCCAGACCGTGGTGCTCGCGGTCGTACCAGGCTGCGCCGATGCCGAGTTCCGCCCGCCCGCCCGAGAGCACGTCCAGCGTTGCCACGATCTTCGCCAGCAGTCCCGGATGCCGGTAGGTCGTGCCGGTGACCAGGAGGCCCAGACGCAGCCTGGCGGTGTGGGCGGCCAGGAAACCCAGCGTCGTGTAGCCCTCCAGCATCGGTTCATCCGCGGGGAACATCGCCTCCATCTGGAAGTAGTGGTCCATCACGCTGAGATGGGCCACCCCCGCGTCATCGGCGATCCGGGCGGCACGCGCCAGGACCGGCGCGATCGCCTCGGTACCGCCCGGCCAGGTGAACCGGACCACATGTACGCCCAGCTGCATCGCCAACTCCTCACGTCCCGCGACGCGGTCATCGCGTCGTCATCACACGGCCATCCCACAGTCATCACACGGTCATCGGCCGGATGGGCGCCGACCGCCGCCTGCTCCATCCTGACCGAAAAAGCCGGACCGGTCACTGCCGGGTACACGATCATCCCCTAGTCGCAAATCCGGCGGATGTGCGACCGACCTGGGAGGATCGGCAACGGGTTCAGGTGCCAGGTGTCCAGGTGCGGGTCCAGGCATGGCCGCGTCCATGACGGAGCTCACGCTGCAGCGAGGAGAGCTACATCATGCAGTTTGGTCGTTACTATGAGGAGTTCGAGGTCGGTGCCGTCTACAAGCACTGGCCAGGCAAGACCATCACCGAGTACGACGACCATCTGTTCTGCCTGCTGACCATGAACCACCATCCGCTGCATCTGGACGCGAACTACGCCGAGCAGACCACCGAGTTCAAGCGGAACGTGGTCGTCGGCAACTACGTGTACTCGCTGCTGCTGGGCATGTCCGTGCCCGACGTTTCGGGCAAGGCGATCGCCAACCTCGAAGTCGAGTCGCTCAAGCACGTCAAGCCCGTGTTCCACGGCGACACGATCTACGGCGAGTCCGAGGTGCTGGACAAGATCGAGTCCAGGAGCAAGGACGACCGGGGCATCGTTCAGGTCGAGACCCGCGGCTACAACCAGGAGGGCACCCTGGTCTGCATCTACCGCCGCAAGGTGATGGTGCCCAAGCGTTCCTATGGCGATGCCCGCGGCGGGGAGCAGCCCGGCCGTCCCGTGCCCAGCGGTAGCTGAGGCCGCCCGACCCGCGCTTGTTGATCCGCGCTTGTTGACCTAACTCCCGCCCGATCAGCCGCCTGGGGCCGCGACGATACCCCAGGCGACGAGTGCGTCGAGCAGACCTTCGGTGAGCGCCATCGCGCCCAGGTCGGCGCACCAACGCACGTCCGCCGCGTCATCCCCGGCCTGTAGCTCCCCGCCGATGACGTGGCTGACGTAGTCGGCGATGTCGTAGACCACCCCGCCGGACCCCGGACCGCCCGGCCCCGGGCGCGTCACCCGCCCGACCAGCGGCCCGACCGTCACATCCAGGCCGGTCTCCTCGCGGATCTCCCGGACGAGCGCGGCGGTGTCGCTCTCCCCCGCCTCGACCCGCCCGCCCGGCAGTGACCACAGGCCACGGCCGGGATCCCGCGCCCGCTGAACGAGCAGCAGCGCGCCAGCCGCATCCATGATGATCGCCCCGACACACGGAACCCGTCGCGACACCTGCCCAGCCAACCAGATCCTCTACTGATCGCCGGTAGCATGCATCTATGTAGATGCCATCTACATAGATGGGATGCCCCCGTGTCGCGAGGTTTCGTTGGAAGAGCAACCGAACTTGGCCTCCTGCGCAAGCGTCTGGACCAGGTCGTAGCATCCCGTCGCGGGAGCGCGGTCGCCATCCGCGGCCGCCGCCAGGTGGGAAAGTCACGCCTTGTGCAGGAGTTCTGCGATCAGGCCGGTGTCCCCTACCTCTTCTTCACCGCGACCAAGGGTGCCTCGCCCGTCGAATCGGTGGCCGCCTTCTTCCTGGACCTCAGGGACTCGTCCCTGCCGATCGATCGTGACCTCGTACCGGCAGAATCTGCGGGAAGGTGGCCGGACGCCTTCCGTGTCCTCGCCGCGGTCCTACCGGATTCCCCGGCCGTCGTCGTCCTCGACGAACTTCCCTGGCTCGCCGAGCAGGACGGTCTGTTCGACGGCGCGCTGCAGACGGCCTGGGACCGACTACTCGCCGGGCGCCCCGTCCTCCTGCTGCTGCTCGGCAGCGACATTCACATGATGGAACGGCTCACCGCCTACGACCGTCCGTTCTTCGGACGAGCCGACAACCTCATCCTCGGTCCCCTCAACCCGGCGGAGACCGGACACGCCCTCGGGCTGGGCCCGGCCGACGCGATCGACGCTCATCTCGTCTCCGGCGGACTGCCAGGCATCCTGCGGAACTGGCCACCCGGAACTCCGCCGCTGCTCTTTGTCGAACAGGAATGCGCCGATCCGGCCTCGCCCCTGTTCAGCGTGCCGGAATCGACGCTGCTGGCCGAGTTTCCCGCACCCGATCAGGCACGACGCGTCCTCGAGGCGATCGGCAGCGGAGACCGCACCCAGGCCAACATCGCCGCATCCGCCGGCAACCGGGAGGGTGCTCTGCCGTCGGGATCGCTGTCGCCGCTGCTACGCCGACTGGTCGGGGAGAAGCGGGTACTCGCCGTCGACGAACCGCTGTCGACCCGCCCCGGTAAGCCTGCGCTCTACCGGATCGCAGACAGCAACCTGCGCTTTTACCTCGCCGCGCTACGGCGCGCTCAGGAACAGGCACGCCGCGGACGACCCGAGTCGGCCTTCCGGCTCGTGCAACGTCGCTGGCCGGCGTGGCGGGGCAGGGCGGTCGAGCCGCTGGTCCGCGAATCGCTGGAACTCGCGTCGGCGTCCGGCGCGTCCCCCTGGCCCGATGTTGAAACAGTTGGCGGTTGGTGGAACCGCCAGTTCGACCCGGAGGTGGACCTGGTCGGAGCCGACCGGTCACCCGTGGCGCAGCGCCTGTACGTCGTCGGATCGGTCAAGTGGTTGGGAACCCCGTTCGACGACCACGACCTCGCGGAACTCATGCGGAGCGCGGTCGCAGTGCCCGGCTTCACGCTCGGCGGCACGGGATTCGCCGTCGTGTCCCTCTCCGGCACCAACCCGGGTATGGACCTCACCAAGGTGGATCTCGTCTGGGGGCCGGGCGACGTCCTCGCCGCCTGGCGGTAGACGTCCGGAGCCAACCGAGGGGCATCCGGAGCCAACTGCCGTAGGTAGAAACGGCTACCCCCACGGCCGAAACCACCGACGGCCTAGCCGGACACACACCAGACCGTAGGTAAAATGGTTGCCCCCACGACCGAAACCACCTACCGCCCGTGCCCACGCCCACGCTTTCCGGACACAGAGCGCCGCTGAACCGCCAGATGATCGGCGTCGGTCATCCGTGCAGGCCGCGATCACGCGCCCGCGGAGGGGCGGACGCGGTATTACTGCTGACACGGACTCGTGACAAGGACTCGTGACACGGACTCGCCTGTTCTGCGGCCGAGCCGACGAGGTGCGCGCCGCCGGCGCGCATGCACGCGTGGGGAAGGGAGCACCCGTGGGACTACTCGAGGACAAGGCTGCTGTCATCACCGGTGGCGCGCAGGGCCTGGGGCTCGCCATCGCCCAGCTCTTCGTCGCCAACGGCGCCAGGGTGGTGCTGGCCGACATCAACATCGAAAAGGCCACCGAAGCGGCGAAGGAGCTCGGGGCCGCGATCGCCGTACGCACGGACGTCACCAAGGAGGACGACGTCCAGGCGCTCGTCGATGCCTGCCAGCAGGAATACGGCCGAATCGACATCATGGTCAACAACGCTGGCGTCACCCGCGACGCCAGCATGAAGAACATGTCCGTCGACGACTTCCGGCTCGTGATCGACATCCACCTCTTCGGGGCGTGGCTCGGCACCAAGGCGGCCGGCCTGGCCATGAAGGCACAGGGCGCCGGCTCGATCATCAACATGTCGTCGATCTCCGGGAAGGTCGGCAACTTCGGCCAGACCAACTACAGCGCGGCCAAGGCCGGCATGGTCGGGCTCACCAAGGCCGCCGCAAAGGAGCTGGCCCGCGGCGGGGTCCGGGTCAACGCCATCCAGCCCGGCCTGATCCGGACCGCCATGACCGAGGCGATGCCGCGCGACGTCTGGGACTCGAAAGTGGCCGAGATCCCGATGGGCCGGGTGGGCGAACCCGCCGAGGTGGCCGGCGCCGCGCTCTTCCTGGCCAGCGAACTGTCAAGCTACATGACCGGGACGGTGCTGGAAGTCGGCGGCGGGCGCCACATCTGACCATCCCCACACCCGACCAGCCAGCTGGCGGCCCGGCGCGTGTCGTGCACGTTGACGACCGCGCCGGGATCCCGGTGCGGCAACGATCGGTGCGGCAACGATCGGTGCCGGAATGCTCTGATGGCCGCCTACCGGCCCGTCCACTCTGGCGAACGTTTGTCCAGGAAGGCGCGGATGCCCTCCTGACTGTCCTCGGAGGCGACGATCGTGGCGACCGCGTCGGCTGTCGCCTGCCAGCCCTCGTCATCGTCGGCCGCGACCAGCCGGTTGACCGCGGCGAGGCTCGCCCGAACGGCGACTGGCCCGTTGGCGCAGATGGTCGTCGCCAGGCGCACGGCTTCGGTGAGCGCCTCGCCCGGTTCGGTCACCATGTTGACGAGCCCGAGCGCATACGCCCGCTCCGGATCGAGCGGCCGCCCGGTGAGCAGCAATTCCTTGGCGACGTGCAGCGGCAGCGCACGCGGTGCCCGAAACAGCGCGCCGCTGGAGGCGACCAGCCCGCGGATGACCTCAGGCAGCCCGAACTGGGCCGTGCGTGCCGCGACGATCAGGTCGCAGGCCAGCGCGATCTCGAAACCGCCCCCCAATGCCCAGCCCTCGACCGCGGCGATCAGCGGTGTGGTCCGGCGCCGGCGGATGATCCCGTATTCACCGCCTCGTTCGGTGACGGCGTCCCGGCCGTCGACGAGGTCGGTGCCGGCGGAGAACACCGCACTCGTTCCGGTGATCACCCCGGCCCAGAGGTCGGGATCGTCGTCGAGCTCGTTGAGGGCCGCGTCGATGCCGAAGGCCATCTCGCGGTCGATGGCGTTGCGCTTGACCTCGCGGCGCATCGTGACGATGAGGATCCGTCCGCGACGCTCGGTATCCACTGGCACCCAGCCACCCCCTTGCGCCACGATGAACCAGATCACCCTGTTGATGGTTGGTTAGCGAAGCTAGCAGAAAAGCGGACAAGAAAAGGAGTGTGCCGGCGTGGCGACTCGGGAACAGCGTCGCGGACGGGCCATCGCGATGGCCCCGACCGAGGTCGACGACTTCCTGGCGGCGGAACGAACCTGCCGGGTCGCGACCCTCAGCAGCGATGGTCCGCATGTGGCCGCGCTGTGGTTCGTCTGGGACGGCACGTCGCTGTGGCTGAACTCCATCGTCCGCAGCCAGCGCTGGATCGACATCGTCCGCGATCCGCGGGTGGCCGTCGTCGTGGACGCCGGCGAGCAGTACCAGGAACTACGGGGAGTCGAGATCAAGGGAACGGCCGAGCCGGTCGGGGACATTCCGCGCAAGGGCGCGCCCGACCCGGAGCTGGCCGGGCCAGAGCGGCTGTTCGCCGGCAAGTACACCGGCCGCGACGAGATGATCCACGATGGGCGGCACGGCTGGCTCCGGATCACCCCATCCAAGATCACCAGCTGGGACTTCCGCAAGATGCAGTTCTGACCGACACCGACACCGACACCGGCTACGGCTACGGCTACGGCTACGGCTACGGCTACAGATCGACGCCGGTGAGGACCATGACCCGCTCGACGGTGAGGTCCTCCATGGCCGCCCGCACACCCTCCCGGCCCATCCCCGACCCCTTGACGCCGCCGTAGGGCATCTGGTCGGCCCGGTAGGCGGGAACATCCCCGATGATCACACCGCCGACCTCCAGCTCCCGGTGCGCCCGGAACGCCACCTGTACGTCCCGGGTGAAGACCCCCGCCTGCAGGCCGTACGGGCTGTCGTTGATCCGGGCCAGGCCTTCGTCCAGGCTGTCGACCGGTTCGATCACGAGCACCGGCCCGAACACCTCCTCCCGGGCCAGGCGGGCGTCGGGGGGAACGCCACGCAGCACGGTCGGCGCCATCGTCGTGCCGTCCCGCTTGCCGCCGAGCACCACCGTCGCGCCCGCCGCCACCGCCTCACTGATCCACAGCTCGACCCGTTCGGCCGCGGCCAGGTCGATCAGCGGCCCCACCTCGGTCGCCTCGTCGGCCGGGTCGCCGGTGCACAGGCGGGAGACCGCGGCCGTCACCTCGGCCAGCAGCTCCTCGTACAGGTCGCGCTGCGCGTAGACCCGCTGCACGGCGATGCAGGACTGGCCTGCCTGGTAGTTCGAGAACGTCGCGATCCGGCCCGCCGCCCAGCGCAGGTCCGCCGCGGCGGACCAGTCCGCGGCCACCAGCACCGCCGCGTTGCCACCGAGTTCGAGGACGACGTGCTTGCGCGGCACCGCATCCCTGATCGACCAGCCCACCGGGGCCGAACCGGTGAAGGACACGACCGGTAGCCGCGGGTCCGCAACCAGCTCGGCCATGGCCTCGTTCGGCACGGTGAGCACCGACCACGCGCCGTCGGGCAGGTCGGTCTCGGCGAGCAGTTCAGCGAGCAGCAGGCAGGACAGCGGCGTCTTCGGCGCGGGCTTGATGATGATGGGCGCGCCGACCGCCAACGCGGGTGCGACCTTGTGCGCGACCAGGTTCAACGGGAAGTTGAACGGCGTGATCGCCAACACCGGGCCGCGGGGAAAACGCCTGGCCACCGCGACGCGCCCCGCCCCCGCCGGGTCGGTGTCGAGCCGCTGCAGCGCTCCCGACCAACGCCGGGCTTCCTCCGCGCCCCATCGGAACGTCGAGATCGCCCGGGCGACCTCAACCCGGGCCCAGGTCAGCGGTTTGCCGCTCTCGGCGGTGATGAGGGCGGCCAGCTCCTCGCCGCGTTCGGCGATGCGGCCCGCGACGTGGGCGAGCGCGGTGGCCCGGCCGTGGGCCGGCATGGCCGCCATGGCGTCCGCGGCCGCTGCGGCCGCCGCCACCGCCGCGTCCACCTGCGCCGGGTCCGGCTGCGCGACCATGGCGATCAGGCGATCGTCCCAGGGGTGCCGCACCGGGAAAGTCGCTGAACCCGTTACCGGCCGACCCGCGACCCAGAACGGCTCGACCGTGCTCATGGATGCCACTCCTCCACCTTCGTGCACAACACCCGGACACGGGTGACGCCACGCGCGACACTCCCGAATGGCAGCCGCCAGGATGGGCCGGCAGGTGTCGGGAGAAAACTCTCCGATACCCGCCTTGCTACTGTTCGTGCGGTTTACCCGGAACAGGTTTGATGAACGTGAGCAAAGGGAAGTCATCGAACCGGTGAAACTGTCAGGGAGTGGTGCGCATCGCCGGGGAGTCACCCGGTGACGAGCCCGCTTGCGTGTCCCCGATGCCTGCGAACGGTGCGTCCACCCGATTTGTGGAGCAACCAGTGGCGCTGCGACGAACACGGGGATGTCGCCCCCTACCGGGTCGCGGAGTCATCCCGGGAGCAGGTGCTGCTTTTTCTCGCGCACACGGCCACGGCGCCGGTCTGGGTCCCCTGGCCGATGCCGGTGCACTGGTTCGCCAGCGGAGTCTCGTGGGCCGGCGACGACCGCACCGGCCCGCTGGCGACGGCGTTCGCCGCGGGTGGCCCGTCCCCTCTCGGCGGGCCGGCAGAGCTCGTCATCGTCGCTGAGACTCCAGGGATCGGTCTCGGGGCCCGGCTGGCCGGACTGCCCGGTACAGATCCCGAGCGCATCGGTGGCAGACCCGAGGAGAAGATCGAGGCCGCCGGGCATCCGACCGCGCTGTGGCCGGTCGTGTGCCCACCCAACCGGGCCGCGTTTGTGGGTGAGGCCTGCGGCGTGTGGCTGTGGGTGGTGCTCTGGCCGGCGGATGCGGCGACACTGCTGCTGGAACACCTCGTCGTCCGGGACCTGCGTAATGCCCAGATGATTGCCTCGTGCCTGCCGTTCGGCGCGCAGAGCACCCATCTGTGAGCGGCGTGGCTGGAGGGTCTCGTAAGCTCGGCTCCCGCCACCGCCGCGGACGTGAGAAGGGCCGACAGCCATGACGTCGCAAGCCACGACACCGGCAGCCGTAACAGAGCCGCTGGCAACCGTTCCGCCCGCAGCCGAGGTGGACCGTCGACGGCTACTGCTCATCGTGAACCCGCACGCTGGCGGTGGCCGTGGCGCTCGCGCCCTGCCGGACGTCTGTGCAGCCCTGAAACGCTGGGCCGGCGACGTGCGGGTCGAACTGACCAGAAACATCGATCATGCCTCAGAGCTGGCCGAGGAGGCTGTCGCCGACGGCCGGGTCGCGGTCGCGCTCGGCGGGGACGGTCTTGCCGGCCGGGTCGCCGAGACCGTGGCGCACCGCGGCGGGCTACTGGCCGTGCTGCCCGGCGGGCGCGGCAACGACTTCCTGCGCGGGATGGGCGCCGCCCGGCAACCAGTGATCGCCGCCACCGCGCTGGCCAGCGGCACCGAACGGCGGATCGACCTGGCCGAGGCCAACGGCCGGGCCTACCTCGGCATCGCCAGTGTCGGCTTCGACTCGGACGTCCAGGTGATCGCCAATCGTGCCCGGTTCGTGCGCGGCCAGAACGTTTACACCTATGGGGCGCTGCGCGCGGCCGCCACGTGGAAACCCGTCCGGTTCACCGTGGAGATCGACGGCGGCGCGCCGCGCGAAATGATCGGCTGGACGGTGGCGGCGGCGAACTCGGCCTACTACGGCGGCGGGATGTGCCTCGCGCCCGCGGCAAAGCCCGACGACGGCCTGCTCGACATCGTGCTGCTGTCGCGGTGCGGAAAGATCACGTTTCTCTCGACCTTCCCGAAGGTGTTCTCCGGCCGGCATGTGGACTCCCCGCACGTCGAGGTGGCGCAGGCCAGCCGGATCCGCATCGACGCCGACCGTCCGTTCCAGCTCTACGCCGACGGTGACCCGATCGCGGACCTCCCGGTCGAGATCGTCGTGCGCCCCGGTGTGCTGCGCCTGCTCGCCTCCCCCGGATAGCGACGTGCCCTCACGCGGGCTGGGCGCCGGGCCGCCCGGCTTCGACCACCCAGGTGGCATCCGTGCTGACCGGCGCGTCCCGGCGGTCGATGGTCTCGGCGATCCGCATGTCGGCCGTGCACCGCGCTGGTGACACCCGGATGCGGGTGTACCCGCGTCGGTCACCGCGGAAGTACCGCACGTGCGGGTTGAGCAGCCGGTTGTTCGCCCGGACGAGCTCCTCGCTGGGCAGGAAGAATCCCGAACTGATGGAGGTCGAGACGAACTCGGTGCCCACGACCGGGGTGTCGGGCCGGTCGAAGTCGACCCGTAGGTCGTTCACCCAGGCGCTGTGGATGTCGCCGGCCAGCACCACCGGATTGGTCACCCGGGTGTCCCGTACGGCTGCCAGCAGTCGGGTCCGGTAGGGCACATAGCCGTCGTTCTGGTCGAGGTTCGCGAGCACGTCACCGCTGCCCGGGGTGAGCTGGGCGTGCAGCTGGGCCAGCATCGTCTGCTGAGCGATCACGTTCCACCGGGTACGCGACGCGCTCAAGCCGTCGATCAGCCACTTCTCCTGCTCGGCACCGGCCATGGTCCCGGTCGTGTTGCTCGCTCCCAGCGTGGCCGGGCCGATGTCGTTCGGGATGCGTCCCGGCTGCGGCGTCCGGTACTGGCGGGTGTCCATCACGGTGAGGGTGAGCAGGTCACCGAAGGCGAACCGGCGGTAGAGGCGCAGGTCCGGCGATCCGGGCGAGTAGCTGACACGGATCGGCATGTGCTCGTAGTAGGCCTGGTAGGCCGCGGCCCGCTGCCGGGCGAAGGTCGCCGGGTCCTGATGCTTGGCACCGGTGTCGGCCGACTCGTCGGTCAGCCCGGCATAGTTGTTCTCGGTTTCGTGATCGTCCCAGGTGACCACCCACGCCGCAGCCGCGTGCGCGGCCTGCAGCTGCGGGTCGGCCTTGTACTGGGCGTAACGCGCCCGGTAGTCGTCGAGAGTCCGCAGCTGGTCGAGACCGGGCGTGGCCGGGGTGGTGTGGCGGCGGTCGGGGAACCTGCTCTTCGGGTCGTACTCGTAGATGTAGTCGCCGACGTGGACGACGAGGTCGAGATCATCGGCTGCGATCGCAGCGTACGCCGGCCAGTAGCCGTTCTGATAGTCCTGACAGCTGGCCAGCGCGAAGCTCAGCGCCGACGCGGCGGCACCGGCGGCCGGTGCGGTGCGGGTCCGGCCGACCGGGCTGAGCACGGTGCCGGCGCGGAACCGGTAGAAGTACACCCTGGCCGGCTGCAGACCGCGGACGTCGACGTGCACGGAGTGCGCCAACCCCGGGACGGCGCTGCGCGTCCCCACCGCCACGACGTCGGTGAACCGGTCATCGGTGGCAACCTGCCAGTCAACCGGGATGTCGCGGTCAGGCAGGGCCACGCCGCCGGCGGGCTGCGCCACCAGCCGGGTCCAGAGGATCACCCCGTCCGGCAGCGGGTCGCCGCTGGCGACCCCGAGGGCGAACACGCCGTCACCAACACCGGGAACCGGCGTCGCGGGCGCCAGAGTCGGGCGCGGGGTGGCACCAGGGCCGGGGGACCCGCCATCGGAGCAGCCCGCCGCGGCCAGCAACACGGCACCGCCCGCGAGAAAGCCACGTCGGGTCGCAGCCCGTGTCCGGGCACATCCACCAGGATTGCTCACAACACCGGGACGTTAGCCGGCCGGCACCCACGTCGGAAAGGCCGTCGCAGCCACAAGTGTGGAGAAACGCAGGACGGCGGCCCGCGGCTATCGTGGTCAACAACGGTGGCCGACAGCGGGTGCCCGGCCAGAAACGGGTCCGACGCCACGACCGGGTCGGCGGAGTAGGCGGGGTGTGCTGTGCGCGAAGACTTCAACCACAGAGAGCAACTCCGGACGTGTATCCGGTGACGACGGCGGGACTGATCGATCTTCATGCGCATTCGACGGCGTCGGACGGACTGTGCAGCCCCACCGAGGTCGTCCGCCTGGCGACCGCTGCCGGCCTGACCGTCGTCGCGCTGACCGACCACGACACCACCTCGGGTCTGGCCGAGGCCGCCGGCATCCTGCCGACCGGGCTCACCCTGCTCCCAGGTGCGGAGATCTCGTGCGGAATCCGGGTCGAGCACGGCCGCTGGGTGAGCCTGCACCTGCTCGCCTACCTGTTCGACGCGACCGAACCGGTGTTCGCGGCCGTCCGGGCCCGGCTACGCGAGGACAGGGTCACCCGCGCCCGCCGGATGGTGGAGAAGCTGGCCGCCGATGGCCACCCCGTGCGCTGGGAACAGGTGGCCGCCCAGGCTGACGGTGTGATCGGACGCCCGCATGTGGCCGAGGCGCTGGTCGACGCCGGCCTCGTGAGCTCCCTGCAGGCCGCGTTCACACCCGCCTGGATCGGCGCCGGCGGTCGCTACTGGGTGGGCAAGGACGAGCCTGACGCCCTGGAGGCGATCCGGCTGGTTCGCGACGCGGGCGGTGTCAGCGTGTTGGCCCACCCGTACGCGAGCACGCGCGGTCCGACCATCGGCCCGGATGTGATCGCGGCCATGGCACGGGCGGGTCTTCGCGGCCTCGAGGTGGACCATCCCGACCACCCGCAGCAGGCGCGCGCCAGGCTTCGCCGGCTCGCCACCGACCTGGGACTGATCGTCACCGGCGCGAGCGACTTCCACGGCCCGAGCAAACCCCAGCGCCTCGGCGCGGAGACGACGAGCGGGCACGCGTACGAGACGCTCATCGCCGAGGCGTACGGTGCCCAACCGCTGACCGGACCAGCTGGGCCGCTACGGCACCAGCCACCACGGGCAGCGGCGGGCCTGCCGGCACCGGCTTGGCACCCTCAGACGCCCTGGAGCCCGCAGACGCCCTGGAGCCCTCAGACGCCCTGACCGCAGCCACCGCCGGGCGGCGACGTGGACACGTGGGGATCGAGCCGGCCCAGCAGGTTGGCGAGCACGTCAAGTTCGTCCGGGCTGAAGTGACTGGTGACATGCTTCGACACCCCGGCGAGATGGGTTCGGGAGGCCGCCCGCAGCCGCTTGCGGCCTTCGGGGGTCAGCGTCGCAAGCGTTCCCCGGGCGTCGGACGGACACGACCGTCGCGCGACCAGACCGTCACGTTCCAGCCGGTCGACCAGGCGGGTCAGGCCGCTGCGGGACAGCAGGACCGCCTCCGCCAGCTCGTTCATGCGCAGGGCGCCGTCCGGCGCCTCGGCCAGCTGGACCAGCACATCAAAGGACGCCAGCGGCAGGTGGTGTTCGGCTTCGAGGTCGGTTTCCAGTTGCCGGATGACATACGAGTGAGCCCGCAGAAACTGACGCCATGCCCACAGTGATCGCGGGTCCATCAGCGATTCCTGCTCCGCTGTCTGCTCGTCGACCGTCACGTGGATCAGATTACGTCGCCCGTTGCGGTCCGCGAGCGAGCTCGCTGATGATGTCAGACGATCGACATTCCGATGAAGACAGCCCCAGTCGAGAACTGCTGGGCGACCGTGGGTTGACGGGCAGGTTGCCAGATCGCGACGGTGCGCCGCCGGGCGGCCGTGGGTCAACCGCCGGGCCTTGCCGGGGGGGATCAGGTTCCGGCTTCGCCGGACGCGTTCGAGCCGGGCTGGCGGCTATGGTGGGGATGCAGGCGTGACGGCGCGAGCCCCACGCACCACACCGACTGGTCGAGGTTTTCTCTTGTCTGCTTCCCGGCCTAGCGCGGACGCGATCCAGGCAGCTCTCGCAACGGTGCTCGACCCTGAGATCGGGCGTCCCATCACCGAACTGGACATGGTCGACTCGGTCCGCATCACCGATGACACCGTGGACATCGTAGTGCTACTGACCGTCTCCGGCTGCCCGATGCGCGACGAGATCACCAGTCGAGTCCAGCGCGCTGTCACCGCAGTACCGGGTGTGCAGGCCGTGCAGGTCCGCCTCGAGGTCATGAGCGCCGAGCAGCGCGCCGCCCTGCACACGAAGCTGCGCGGCGGGACGGGAACCCGGGCGATCCCGTTCGCGCAGCCCGGCTCACTGACCAGGGTGTACGGCGTAGCCAGCGGAAAGGGCGGCGTCGGCAAGTCGTCGGTGACCGTCAACCTGGCCGCCTCGATGGCCCGGTCCGGCCTCGCGGTCGGTGTGCTGGATGCCGACATCTACGGGCACTCGATCCCCCGGATGCTCGGAGTCGACCGCCTGCCCACCCAGGTCGAAAAAATGATCATGCCTCCACAAGCACATGGCGTGAAGGTCATCTCCACCGGCATGTTCACTCGTGGCAACCAGCCGGTCACATGGCGAGGGCCGATGCTCCACCGGGCACTGGAACAGTTCCTCTCGGATGTGTTCTGGGGGGACCTCGACATCCTGCTGCTCGACCTGCCACCGGGCACCGGCGACATCGCGATCTCGTTGGCGCAACTTGTGCCGTCATCCGAGCTTCTCATCGTGACCACCCCTCAGCTTGCCGCCACCGAGGTTGCCGAGCGGGCCGGCACAGTCGCCGTCCAGACTCGACAGAACGTCGTCGGCGTCGTGGAGAACATGGCCTGGCTGCCCTGCCCGCACTGCGACGGACGCGTGGACGTCTTCGGCTCAGGTGGCGGCGCGGCCGTGGCCGAACGGCTGACCCGCGTGCTCGGACACGACGTCCCGCTGTTGGCGCAGATACCCATTGATGTCCGGCTGCGCGAAGGCGGCGACTCGGGCGTCCCGCTGGTGACCGCGGATCCAGACTGCGAAGCCTCAAAAATCCTGCGGGGAGTGGCCGAACGGCTGTCATCCCGCTCACGCGGGTTGGCTGGCCGGTCCCTCGGCCTCACCCCGACCCGCCGAGGCTGACGACACCCGGTCGGGCTGACCGGGCTGACCCGGGCCGACCGGGTGCGGGACCGGCTGAGGCTACTGCGCTACTCCGGCCCGGCCCGGGGCCACATCCGATCTGGGCACGGGCCACGGATCGCT
>NZ_CAUVXL010000047.1:0-20475 GCF_963555915.1 Protofrankia sp. Cas4 | reverse complement strand
ACGGTGTCGCAGCGGATCAGGAGCCCGCGCCTGGTCGAACCACCGGCCGTCGTGGGCAGGTCCCCGAGGTCGCGGGCGTTGGCACAGCCGTCAAGGTGGATCCAGCGGTCGGTCACGAGACCCCTTCGGTCGCGGTGGGCAGGCGCCGGTGCGACTGGCCGTCGATCGGTCGGTCGCGGCCGGGGCAGCTGACCTCTCAGCCTAGCCGTGCCAGGCCGTAGGACCTGGCCTGATGTGGCTGACCAACCCCGATGCGACTGACAGGCCCTGCTGCCGTCGGCCGGCTGTCGCGTACCGTCCCCGCTCGGGCCGCTATCAGCTAGATGATCATTTGCTGTCTCCGGTGCGTCAGCGGTTGACTTGGTTGGGTTCAACTGGCAATGTGCGTGCGGTCCCATGGTCTGGGACGTTCGCCCCGATGTAGAGGTTGATGCGGTGGGTACTGGCAGAATCGTGCGGTTCGATGGCATTCGTGGCTACGGCTTCATCTCGCCCGATGAGGGCGGCGATGACATCTTCATGCATGTGAACGACCTGCAGGACGAAAAGCACCTGTTCCGGCCCGGGGCACTTGTCGAGTTCAAGGCGGAAGAGGGCGACAAGGGCCTGAAGGCTTCGGCCGTTCGTCTTGTCGACCGGGCGGCGGTCGGTCCGTTCTGGCCGCGTACCCCGGGCTCGAACGCCGCCGGTTCGGGCACCGACGACGACGAGATGTGTGATGTTCTGACGACCGCCGAGTTTCAGCATGTGTTGACCGAGACCCTGATCGAAGGTGTCCCGACCTTGACCGGTAGTCAGATCGGCCAGATCCGCCAGCGTCTCACCGATCTCGCCCGGGCGCGTGGCTGGGTCGTGTCCTGACCCGCGTGGTTCAGAGCGCCATAAGGCCCGGAGTGCCCGCCTGCACGGCGAACGAGACGTCGGTACGGACGGGGGCGTCGCGGACGTCGATGGTGTCGACCACCCGCACGTCGGTCCGCCACGTACCAGGCGTCACCTCGCAGCGCAGGTAACCGTGCTTGAGCCCGTTGAAGTAGCGAACGTGCGGGTTGAGCAGCGGGTTGACCTGCTTGATCGGCGCGTCGAAGGCGACCGGGAAGTCCGAGCTGATCGACGTGCTGACGAACTCCACGGCGACGGCCGGCGAGGCGGGGTCGTCGAAGTCCACTTTGAGGTCGCTGAACCAGGTGGAGTGGATGTCACCGGACAGGACCACCGGGTTGGCCACATGAGCGTCGGCCAGCAGCCGCAGCAGCCGCTCCCGCGCTGGGGCGTAGCCGTCCCACTGGTCCAGGTCGACGATGGTGGGTGGCACCCCCGTCGGGTTGGGGAAGCGGGTGCGGCTCATCATGGTCTGCTGGGCGATGACGTTCCACCGGGTCGGCGAGCTGGTCAGGCCCCGGGTGAGCCACTGCTCCTGGACGTCGCCGGTGAGGGTGCCCGCCGTGTTCAACCGGCCCGCCGACTCCAGACCGAAGTCGCCGGGGAAACCGCCCGGCTGGTCGGTGCGGTACTGCCGGGTGTCGAGCACGTTGATCCGGGCGAGCCGCCCGAAGTCGAAGCGGCGGTAGATGCGCATCGAGGCCGAGCCGGGGCGCAGGTCGGCGCGGATCGGCATGTGTTCGTAGTACGCCTGGTACGCCGCGGCGCGCTGCCGCCGGAACTCCTCGGGCGTCTGCTTCTTCGCACCGGTGTCGTCGATCTCGTCGACGAAGCCCGCGTAGTTGTTCTCGGTCTCGTGATCGTCCCAGGTGACCACCCAGGGCGCCACGGCGTGGGCTGCCCGCAGCGCGGGGTCACCCTTGTACTGGGCGTGCCGGTTGCGATAGTCGGCCAGCGTGGACAGCTGGTCCAGACCCGGGGTCTGCGGGGCGACGTGTGCCCGATCGGGGAAGCGGCTCTTCGGGTCGTACTCGTAGATGTAGTCACCCAGGTGGAACACGACGTCGAGGTCCTCGTCGGCGAGTCCCCAGAACGTCGGCCAGTAGCCGTTCTGGAAGTCCTGGCAGTTGACCACGCCGAGCCGCAGCAGCTGCGGGTCGGCGGAGCAGGCCGGTGCGGTCCGGGTACGTCCGACCGGGCTGAGCTGGCCACCCGCGCGGAAACGGTAGAAATAGTCGCGGCCGGGCTCCAGCCCGCGCACGTCCACGTGGACCGAATGCGCGAGCTCGGGCAGCGCCCGGGTGACCCCGGCGGCCGCCAGGCGGTGGAACCGCCTGTCGTGCGCGACCTGCCAGGCCACTGTGATCGGCCGCGACGGCATCGATCCGGCGTCGTAGACGTCGCGGACCAGCCGCGTCCACAGGATGACCCCGTCTGGCAACGGGTCCCCGCTGGCGACGCCTAGAAGAAACGGTGCTGCGGTCTCCGCCGCAGCCTGGTCGCCGGTCGTTGTCTCCGGCTCGTTCCAGGATGCGGCCGCCGGACGGGCCGCCACGCCCGTCAACAGCACCGCGCCTGCTGCTGCTGCCCCGGTCAGCGCCAACCGCCGGTCCAACACGAATTCACCCACGACGCTCCTCCCCACTGCGTGTGGCGCTCACTATCGCCTGCGCGATCGACGCCCCGGGGAACAGCCATCGAACGCAGGGGGACCAGGGCACATCATGGCGAGGCCGCAGGCGATACGAGCGACCGGCAAGAAGAGCGACCGGCAAGAAGAGCGACCGGCAAGAAGAGCGACCGGCAACAGGGACTCGACGGGGACTGGCCGTGCTCGGCGATCAGTCGTTCTCGGTGACCCTGATGCCCAGCGCACCGGCGAGGGCGTAGGCCAGTGCCGCGATGTCCCGGCTGGACACCGCCGCTCCGCTCATGCTCTCGACCCCGTTCACCTCGACGAGCACGCAGTTGACGAGCCGGGCGCCGTCCATCTGCGCCTTGGCGAACTGCGCGCCGGTCAGATCACAGTCCTCGAAGGTCGCCCCACGAAGGTCGGCGCCGTAGAAGTCCGCCCGTTTAAGGTTGCAGCCCTCGAACAGGGAGTTGCTTATCGCGGTGGACCGGAAGTTCGCCAGGTCCACCCGGCAGTCACGCAGGGTTACGTCCCGCAGCCGCCCGCCGGACCAGGACCATCCCGTCATCCGACAGGTCGTGATCTCCGCCCGGACGAGCGAGGAACTCGTGGCCCGCAGGTTCGCCAGGCTCGACCGCTCGATGACGACGTCGGTCAGCATCGCCCGGGTCAACCGCGAACCGCTCAGGTCCGTGCCGGTGATGCGGCAGCCCTCCAGTTCGATGGACTCGGCCTGGGTGCCCGCCAGATCGCAGCCGTCGAAGACTCGTCGTGTGTACGCCCCGTCGTCGTCGATCTCCGACGCGGGGACGAGGGCCGCGGGGACGGCGGGTGCGGCCGGGCGGCGCGTCGGTCCCGATCGTGGCACCCTCGCTGGGGGCGTATAGGGCACGACCGGCAGTGTAGATGTGGCCGTGCGCCATGCCCGTGGGCGACACCCTACGAGTCCGAACCCTACGAGTCCGAACCCTACGAGTCCGAACCCTACGAGTCCGACAGGTCCAGCGGTGCGCCGCTCGCCCGGGTCCGCGAAACCGATCGGGACAGGCTTGCGTAGGCGACGCCGACACCGTCGCCGTCCGGGCTGTAACTCGCGGCCGCTGCCGGGGCGAAACCCATCTGCCGGGCGTCGGCAACCGCCTTGAGGTCGGCGGACAGGAACGCGAACTGCCAGCCATAGGTGTTCGTCTGCCTGCTGATCGTATTTTTGATCTGCTCGAGGGTCCATTCCTTGGAGGAATTCTCCTGGCCGTCGGTGACGACGGCGAAGACGACCGTCGCCGGACGCTGCTCGTCGGGAAGGCTGCCGAGGAACTCCCCGGTGTCCGCGATGGACCTGCCAAGGGCGTCGAGCAGCGCGGTGGAGCCCCGCGGGACCAGCCGATATTCCGGGGCTTCGCCGATCGGGATCGCGCCGAAGACCTTCTCGTAGTCGTGGTCGAACTGGTAGAGGCTGATCGTCGCCTGCCCGGGCACGGCGGCCTGCTCGGCGATGAACGACCGGATGCCGCCCTCGGCGTCGTCGCGGATCGCCATCATCGAGCCTGACCGGTCGATCAGCAGGGTGATGTGGGTGTAGCCGGTCTTCGTCATGGAGCGTCCCCTGCCATCGGTCGTCCCGGTCACCCCCATTGTGGTCGCTGCCGCGGCCGTCGTCACGGGGGCGACTGATCGAGCTGGCAGTGGAGAACTACCGCACACTGCGCCACATCCTCGTCAGGCTGCGGCAGCCGTTTCGGCGTAGGGACGGATCTCGCCATTGTCGCAGGCGTCACAACGCACTACCGCCTCCTGCGGACGTCGGCCGACCACTCGGCTGGGTACGGCTCGTACACAGTCACCAGTGTCTCGCGCCGTCGCCTTCCGTCACCCTCTGCGCGCGCCCGTTCGGCCATCAGCCGGTGCAGCTCCTCTGCGCCGATCGCCTTACCATCGGCAATCTCGGCTTCAGCCGTACGGGTCTCTTCCAGAACGCCCGGGGTCGCCAGCAGGTCCAGGGTCTCCTCCAGCGCCGCCAGGTCGGATACCGCCAGGATCACCGCTTCCGGGCGGCCGTTACGCGTGATCACGACACGTTCATGGGTGGCTCGGACCTCGTCGAGGACTGCGGACAGCCGCGCCTTGGCATCAGCCAACGGAATCGTCGTCATGACCAGAGTTATAGTCATGCAAGCCTGGCTTCGACGCCCGGATGAGCGCCTTCCTCATGATCGCAGTCAGGCTGGGCTGTGGGATGTCGGTTTCGCCTTGATCGGCGGCATCCAGGCGCCAAGGGTTGCATGCCCGGGTTGTCGCCGCGAGCCCGTCTCCTACAGCAGGGAAGTCAGGTTCGACGGGCAGCCGTCATGTCTACCGCGACGAACGCCGCTACCCTGCTGGCCGTAACGTCGACGTGCACCCTCAGGTCCGCGACCACGCAGTGGGACGAATCCAACCGTCCCACTGGAACGCCGAATATTTACCATTTGTCGGGCGGTCTGGCGTTGATGAGGACGGCGGTGTCGGTGATGCTGATTCCGTCACCACCGATTACCGCAAAAAACACCGTCTGACCACTGATCAGGTCGAGCTCGGCTGGGTCGGCTCGGTCGGCGTTAATGACGACTACGGCGCCCTCCCGGAGCAGCGACGACCACCGCTCGCACGCCTCCGGGTCGCGGGAATCCAGGTCGCGTACGCGGATCCGGCCTCGGACAGCGGCCCGTCTCGCGTCCGCCCATTCGATCTCGCCAGCGGTGCCGATAGCGTGGGTGTAAAGCGCACCGGACCGCAGGGATGTGCTGGAGAAGGTGCCGCCTGCGCCCTCCCCCCAGACCGCGTATGGTGGTGAACTGGAGTCGTGGGCATGCCACAATACGACGTCGCCGGTTGCGATTCTCAGCATCGCCGGGCTGGCGCTGAAGGCACGACCATTGTGCTGGATTGTCACGTCGTGCTGGCGCGGCTCACCGCCTTTTGACTGCTCCACCTCGACGGTGAAAGCAAGGTCATCGACGTGTAGGCAGCTGGCGAGCGGTCCGCCGACGGCGTACCGGATGGTGCCAGGCGAGTCGAACCGCTGGCCGTAGCAGTCAAGGTAGGTCAGAGCGCGGCTGTCGAGAGCAGACATGGGTGTCTCCTGTGCGAATGACGGTTGTGGCGGCGACGGGGATGCAGCCGCCTCAGGGGCTGATGTCGACGCTGATTACCAGCTCGTCCTCGCCTGCGCTGCCGTCGAGCGCGGCTATCACCGAATCCAGCCGGACGAGTACCGCTGGATCGAGCGGTGCTGGCGGCAGCACCTCAAACATCTGTGGCTGCTGGTAAATCGGGACCCGAAGGCCGGCGACGAATGCGGTGACGATCGGTCCCAGCAATCCGAGGATGTTGGCGAGCGTGATTGTGCCAAAGATGATCGACGAGGCTAAAGCGAGCAGAGGCCCGATGAACGGGACGACGAGCAGGGCTGTCGTCACGGCTGCGCCGACAGCCGCGAGCAGCGCGGTCGCAGCGGGGCCTAGTACAAGCGTCGGCACTCCGACGATGACCGCATTAACTTCCCAGACTCCCGCGTTGAGCGTCGTGGCGAGGCGCAGATCCATTGCGGCCGTGATGGAGCTGGAGTGCGACACGGGCACCGAGATTTTTGGGAAGGTGATGCAGATGCGTGGCGTGCAGACCCGGCCGATGAACGGAATCGTCACGCACACCTGCGGGAGGCAGAAGTTCAAGAAGCTAAGGTCCAGCGACAGAGTCAGGTTGAGTGTGTAATCCACCCGCAGGCTGCCTACCCTGATCACATCAACTGGCGGCGGAATCAGGTCGACGATGCCGCCGGACAACACCCCGGTGGCTGACCAGGACAGCGAGACCGGCCCGAGTGATGCCATTCCGGAGCGGCTGGTTGCAGGCAATGCGCTAATCGTACGCGGCACGATGACGTTGGCGGCGGTTTCGTCGATGGCGGCGACTATGTCCGGCATGGGTTCCTCTCCTTCAGATCAGTCGGTTCGTCGGTCAGACGGCCGCGCCGTAGAGCTTCAGCTGGTCGTCTTCCGCCTCCGGCCCCCGCAGCAGGGTAAGGCTGAACGCGCCGACGCGAAGCGCGGAGAAGGGCAGTGACACCGATCCGAACACGGCTCGCAGCAGGGTCAGCACCAGGCATTCCAGGACCGACTCCAGGTCGTCCGGCGTGATGTCGACCAGTTCGACCTGCTGCACGTCGATGACGACCGATCCGGTTCCGGGCGTTACCGCCACCGGCACCATCCGGCCCAGGGCGACCGCCTCGAGGCGGGTAGCGATCGGAGTCCCGATCGGACGCTGGTCCGGATCGTCCTTCCTGCCGCGCTGGCAGAGCAGGATGAGCTCGACGGTGGTCCGAACCGAGACTTGGCCCACGCCGAGCACCAGGGGGTGCGGCATCCCTGTCGTGTCCGGGTGGATGTCCACGACCGGGATGCCGAACCGGACCGCGTAGTGGATGCCTGCGGTACCGGGAAACGCGATCGGCGGCACAGCGGTCCAGCTGCTGGCCGCTGACGGGACGTTGGCGACGGCCGGCGATGTCCTGTAGTTAAGCAAGCGAGGACGGGTGGTAAAAACGGCGGTGAGCAGGTCGTTCAGTCCGGCTTCGTGCACGCCGGCGAAAACGTTCTCGGCTTCGGTCAGGCTCATGGGCACACTCTATTGATCCCCCGTCACCGCAGCGTCACGCACTATGCTGACCGGCAGCGTGACCGCAGCATCGGGGATCGTCGTCGCACAACCACTTTGGGTGCGGGGGAACTCCCCGTACTCGCTGCGGCACTTTTTCTCTGGGGCAAGGAGCTGAAAGGTACCCGGCGGGCGTTGCTGAAAATCCCGGGGAACCAGAACGGGAACCAGCGCATCACGGTCGCCTCGATCAAAAGGGCGAACCGGCAGCTGTATACCGGCTACCTTTTGAAAGAGCGGCTACGGGAGGTGTTCAAAGTCGGTGGCGACGCGGGGAAGAAACTCCTCGCGGGCTGGCTGTCCTGGGCTAGTCGCAAGAGCCCCATTTGTGGGGAGCGCTATCGTTCGTGGATGTGATGATCGGAGTTTGTTTGTCGTTGGGTACGGTTTTCAGGCCGAAAAGCGTACCTGGTGACAAACTCAGGCTGATCTTACCGGTGAACGGGAGGCGCCGGGTGGTTGTGAGCAGGTTCATCGGGCGGCCAGCGGACGTCCGCCCGGCTGGGCGCACAGCCGGCGCGCGGAATCCGTCGACCTGTTCGAGAGAAGATCTTGTCGGAACCGTCGAGGGGTCAGCAGATGCGGGGGAGTTGTTCGCCGACGAGCATGTCAACGATGCGGGTGCCGCCCAGCAGGGTGCGCATGACGACCCGACCGGGATGGGCTGCGACGACCTCGCCGAGGCGGGTGGCGTGCCGGCCCTCGGGCAGGGAGCGCATCGTGGCCAGCACGGCGTCGGCGACATCGGGCGCGATGATGGCGACAAGACATCCTTCGTTGGCGACATGCAGCGGGTCCAGGCCGAACAGGTCGCATGCGGCGGCGACCATGGGCGGGACGGGCACGGCGTTCTCCGCGATCTCGATTCCGACCCGGGACGCCGCGGCGATCTCGTTCAGCGCCGATGCCACGCCGCCGCGGGTGGGGTCGCGCATCGCGTGAATCCCCGGACCGCCGCTGGCCACCATGGCCGTGACCAGGCGGTGCAGGGGACGGCTGTCGGAGGCGATGTCGGACTCGAAGCCGAGACCTTCGCGCGCACTCAGGATGGCGCTGCCGTGGGCGCCGACGGGACCGGACAGGACGACGACATCCCCGGATCGTGCGAACCCGGCTGACACCCGTGCGCCGGGCAGCCGGCGACCGATGCCGGTGGTCGTCACGAAGATCCCGTCCGCGGCGCCGCGACCCACGACCTTGGTGTCCCCGGTGACGACCGGGACGCCGACGGCTGCCGCGGCCGCGCCGAGCGAGGCAGTCACCCGCCGCAGGTCCGCCAGGGCGAAGCCCTCCTCGATGACGTAGGCGACGGCCAGGGCCAGCGGGGTGGCGCCCATCATCGCCAGGTCGTTCACGGTGCCGTGCACGGCGAGTGAGCCGATGTCGCCGCCGGGGAAGAAGACCGGGCTCACCACGAAGGAGTCGGTGCTCATCACCACTGGGGTGCCGTCGATGTCAAGCAGGGCCGCGTCCTCGGGGACGCCGTCCGCTGTGCCTGTGCCTGTGCCGAGGGCCGGTAGGAGGATGTCGCGCAGGAGCTCGGCGGACAGCTGCCCGCCGCTGCCGTGACCGAGCATGACCCTCTCGGTCTCCATCAGGGGCAACGGACAGCTGGCGCCTGTCAGGCCAGTGCTGGTCAGGCCAGTGGCGGTCAGGTCAGTGGCGGTCACGACGAGCTCGCGACCGTCGTCGACTGCGCCCCGGTCTGCGTTCGGCCGGTCTGCGTTCGGCCGGCATTGTGGAAGGCGGCGCAGGTCCCCTCGGTCGACACCATCGGTGCGCCCAGCGGCGTACGCGGCGTGCACACAGTGCCGTACGCCGCGCAGTCGGTGGGTAGGCGCGTCCCGGTGAGAATGTTTCCGGCGATGCAGGCCGGATGTTCCCGGGTGGTCAACCCGGCCACGGCGAAGCGCGTCTCGGCGTCGTAGTCGGTGAACTCGTCGGTGAACGCGAAACCGCTCATCGGGATGGTGCCGATACCCCGCCACATCCGGTCACGAATTGTGAACACGCGCCGGATGGCGTCCTGCGCCGCGATGTTCCCGGCCCGGTGCACGGCGCGGACGTACTGGTTCTCCACCTCCGCGCGGCCTTCTTCGAGCTGGCGTACGGCCATGAGGATGCCTTCCAGAATGTCGAGCGGTTCGAACCCGGTCACCACGATCGGGACGCGGTAGCGCTCCGACAGCGGCTCGTACTGCGTCCATCCCATGACCGCACAGACGTGGCCGGCGGCCAGGAATGCCTGCACCTGGCAGTCCGGCGCGTCCAGCAGCGTGGTCATCGCCGGTGGGACGAGCACGTGGCTGACCAGAACGCTGAAGTTGGGCAGGCCGAGCGCGTGGGCGCGCAGCACCGCCATGGCGTTCGCCGGCGCCGTCGTCTCGAATCCGACGGCGAAGAAGACCACCTCGCGGTCGGGGTGCTCGACGGCGATGCGGACGGCGTCCAGCGGTGAGTAGACGACGCGGACGTCGCTGCCGCGGGCGCGCATCGCCAGCAGGTCGGTGCTCGTCCCGGGGACCCTGAGCATGTCGCCGTAGGAGGTGAGGATGACCTCGGGACGTCCGGCGACGGCCAGTGCCTTGTCGATGAGTTCCAGTGGCGTCACGCAGACGGGACAACCAGGCCCGTGGATCATCCGGATCCCCGCGGGTAGCAGCTCGTCGATGCCCTGGCGGACGATCGTGTGGGTCTGGCCTCCGCACACCTCCATCAGGGTCCATGGTTTCGACGTCACCGTGTGGATCGCCGCGAGCAGCCCCCGCGCGAGCGTCGGGTCGCGGTACTCGTCGAGGTACCTCATCGCTGTTCGGCTCCCAGCTGCCCGTCGGCTCCCAGCTCCTCGTCGAGTGCCCCCATCGAGCGCAGGATCGCAAGCGTGCGGTGGGCTTCGGCCTCGTCCACGAGGCTGATGGCGAAGCCGACATGGACGATGACGTAGTCATCCACCCGCGCCTGGGGGACGTAGCCGAGACAGACCTCGCGGGTCACGCCGCCGAAGTCGACCGTGCCCATGAGCAGGCCGGCGACATCGGTCGTCGTCACGACGCGGCCGGGCACCCCGAGACACACCGGGCTCAGTCCTCCCTCAGCCGGGCTGCGGCCACCGCGGCCTGCCCGTAGCTCACGCCGCCGTCGCCCGCCGGGACCTGTTCGTTGAGCAGCGGGGTGAGGCCGGCGTCCGCCAGCGCGGGAGGGAGAGCCCCGGCAAGCAGCTGGTTGTGCAGCACCCCGCCGGACAGGCAGACCGTCCGCAACCGGTGGCGTCGTGCGACATCGGTGCACAGGGCGACGGTGACCGCGACGATCGTGGCGTGGAACCGGGCGGCGAGGACGCCGACGGCGACATGGCTGTGCAGTCCTTCCAGCAGGGCCCGCAACGTCGGGCGCGGGTCGTAGACGAGCAGACCGGTATGGCGGACGATCCGCCACGGCAACTCGACGTCACCGGTGGGCACACCGGCTGGGGCTTCGAGCGCGGCGGCTTCCAGGGCGGCGGCGGCTTCGCCTTCGTAGGTGACCTCGTCACACAGGCCGAGCAGCGCGGCTGCGGCGTCGAACAGCCGACCCGCGCTGGAGGCGACCGGGCAGTTCACGCCGCGTCCAATCATCCGGGAGACCACGGACACCTCGCGGTCGCTCAGGCGGTCCAGGAACGGCGCGGCGAGCTCCAGGTCGGCTGCGCGGGACCACTCGTTGCCGGACTCGTTCGTGCGTGGGTCGGTGCGTGGTTCGGTGAGTGGTTCGGTGAGTGGTTCCAGGCCGAACAGGTAGCCCAGCGCCACCCGGGCGGGACGGCGCAGCGCTGCGGCACCGCCGGGCAACGGCGCCCGGCCGAACCGCGCCACCCGTCGATAGGAGACGAGGTCGGCGACCAGCACCTCGCCGCCCCACAGCGTGCCGTCATCGCCCAGGCCCAGGCCGTCGTAGGCGACACCGATGAAGGGGCCGGTGACGGCGTGTTCGGCGGCGCAGGACGCCACGTGCGCATGGTGATGCGCCACCGCGATCCGCCGGCCCGCACCGTGTGCCAGCGCGTAGGCGGTGGAAAGGTAGCCGGGATGCGGGTCGTGGACGATGATGCGCGGGGCGATGCCGGTCATCGCACACAGGTGCGCCAGGTTGCGCTCGAACGCCACCATCGTGGGCTGCTGGGAGAGCTCGCCCGTGTGCGGCCCGACGACCGCGGTCGTCCCTTCGGCCAGGGTGAAGGTGTGCTTGAGCTGCGCGCCGACGGCGAGCAATGGCTCGCCGGCCCCGATGGGGAGGCGCAGCGGTTGCGGTGTGTAACCACGAGCGCGCCGAATCATCGCCCCGCGCCCCGCGACGACGCGGACGACCGAGTCGTCGTAGTGGGAGCGGATGGCCCGGTCGTGGCTGAGAAACCCGTCGGCCATCGCGGCGAGGCGGTCCCGGGCGTCGTCGTCGTCGATCGCGATCGGTTCGCCCGAGACGTTCCCGCTGGTGACGACGAGTGGCCTGCCCAGGTCGGCGAGGAGCAGGTGGTGCAGGGGCGTGGCGGGCAGGAACAGCCCGAGCAGCCCGGCACCCGGCCCGACCGCGTGCGCAAGAGTCCCTGCGCTGGCGCTGGCGCTGGCACTGGCACTGGCACTGGTGTAATCGTTGGCGCGCCGCAGGAGTACCACCGGCCGCGCGACCGACGTCAACAGGTCGGCTTCGGCAGTGTCGATGTGGGCAAGCATCCGCGCCGCGTCCAGACTGGCCACCATGACCGCGAACGGCTTGGTGGGGCGGTGTTTGCGGGTCCGCAACCGGGCGACCGCCTCGTCGTTGGTCGCGTCGCAGACGAGCTGATAGCCGCCGAGTCCCTTGAGCGCCACGGTGCCGCCACTGTCGATCATCGCCGCCGCCGCGGCCAGCGCATCCACACCGCTTGTCGGCACGGGCTGCGGGGACGCCCACCAGTCGAGCCGGGGGCCGCATCGGGGACACGCGATCGGCTCGGCATGCAACCGCCGGTCCGCCGGATCGGCGTACTCGCGCGCGCAGTCGCCGCACATGGGGAACGCGCTCATCGTCGTCCGCGCGCGGTCGTAGGGGAGGGTGTCGACGATCGTGGCCCTGGGTCCGCAGTCGGTGCAGTTGACAAAGGGGTACCGGTACCGGCGGTCGGCCGGGTCGAACAGTTCGGCCAGGCAGGCCGGGCAGGTGGCGACGTCGGCCGGAACCTCGCGGACTCCGGTGGCGGGGGTTGGCGCCGTTGGCGCCGTTGGCGCGGTTGACCGGTCCGTCGACATCCCGACCCGGAAGCCCGAGCGCGGCCGCGGGTGCGCAGTGCCGCCGGACAGGTCGGTGACGTGGACCTCGCGCACCCGGGCCAGCGCAGGGGCGTCGGTTCGCAGCCGGGACGCCAGGGTGGCGAGCGCGTGCGGCGGGCCGGCGGCCTCGACCACGACCCGGCCGTCGTCGTTGCGCACCCAGCCATCCAGCCCGAGGCTGGTCGCGAGGCGGTAGACGAACGGACGGAAGCCGACTCCCTGCACGGTCCCGTGGACCTCGAGCCGGTGGGCCACCCGCCCTTGGACCGCGCCCGGCGCAGCCGCAGCCGCAGCCGCTACGTGATTGGTTCGGTCGGCTCGGTCTGCGAGGTTGTAGCGGTCGTCGAGCCGGCTCATGTCCGTCAGTCTTGTTGCCGTGCGTCACGGCGGACAAGGGTCCGGCGACCCGTCGAGGCGGCCGGGAAGACCTGTGCATCCCGACCCTCCTGGCCCGTCCGGCCGCGCGAAAGGATCCATGATCGCGTGGCTTTCGGCCCGGTCATCGATCAGACCGCTCAGATCCCGTGACGCCCCGGCCTAGATTTCTAAAGGCCGCCGGCCACCGGCCGCAGGCCGTACGACGAGCACCATGATCGTGCGGCCGCTGGCCGACCAGCGCCTGCGTTGTGCCGCCTGCGAACGCGCATTCGAACACGGCGGCACCCGACATCCAGTTGAAGCCCGGTGGGAGGCAAGCCATGAACGGCAGCTATGGGGCGGTTGCGGCGGGCGAGGCACACGGAACGTCACCGCCGGGCGACGGGGTCTGGGGCGGGGCGTCGGAGGGTTCGCTGGCCGCGCGGCTCACCGAGGCCGGGGTGCAGCGGCGGTCGATCCTGAAGTTCTGTGCGGGGGTGGTCGCCACCCTCGCACTGCCGCCCCAGTTCGCTCCCCGGGTCGCCGCCGCGCTGGACAGGGTCGGCTGCCCCGCCGTCGTGTGGCTGGAGTTCCAGGACTGCGCCGGTGACAGCGAGGCGTTTCTGCGCTCGCGCAATCCGTCCGTCGCCGATCTCATTCTGGGGATGATCTCGCTCGATTATCACGAGACCGTCATGGCGGCTGCCGGCGTCGACGCCGAGAAGGCCCGCGACAAGGCGGTGGCGCGGGGCGGGCATCTGGTCGTCGTCGAGGGCTCGGTGCCGCTCGGCATCCCGGGGTCGTGCACGATCGGGGGCCGATCGGCCGAGGAGATACTGAACAGCTGCGTGCGCGGCGCGGCCGGGATCATCAACGTCGGCACCTGCTCGGCGTTCGGCGGGATCCCCGCCGCCGGCCCGAACCCGACCGGCGCGGTCCGTGTGGAGGACGTCGTCGGCGGGGTCGAGGTCGTCAACCTGACCGGCTGCCCGGTCAACGCCGACAACCTCACCGCTACGATCGTCCACTATCTGACCTTCGGTGCATTCCCGGCCCGAGACGGTTTCGGCCGCCCGCTGTTCGCCTACGGGGAACGCATCCACGACACCTGCGCGCGTCGCGGCCACTTCGACGCAGGCCAGTTCGCCCAGGAATGGGGCGACGAGGGTCACCGTAAGGGCTGGTGTCTGTACCGACTCGGCTGCAAGGGGCCGAGCACGTTCCACAACTGTCCCAGTGTCCGTTACAACGGCGGCACGTCCTGGCCGGTGGCGGCCGGGCACGGCTGCGTGGGATGTTCCGAGCCCGGCTTCTGGGACACGATGTCGCCCTTTTACGACCGGCTCCCGCACGTGGCGACCCGGGACTTCAGCCTCACGGCCGACAGGATCGGTCTGGGTGTTCTCGCGGCGACCGCGACCGGCTTCGCGGCGCACGGGGTCGGAAAGGTCATCCAACACCGGGTGGCCGCGGCCCGCGCGACCGGCATCGCACGCACTGCCACGGACGTCCAGGATGCAGCCACTGACACAGCCGCTGCCGCCGCGCAACCCGTTGCCGCGCAACCCGATGCCGACGGTAAAGGCGGTCAGGCGACATGAGCCGGCTGGTTATCGACCCGGTGACCCGGATCGAGGGTCATCTGCGCGTCGAGGTGCAGGTAGACGCAGGCCGGGTCACCGAGGCGTACGCGTCCTCGACGATGTGGCGCGGCATCGAGACGATCGTCGAAGGCCGGGACCCGCGGGACGCCTGGCTGTTCGCACAGCGGATCTGTGGTGTCTGCACCACCGTGCACGCGCTGGCCTCGGTGCGGGCCGTCGAGGACGCCGTCGGCGCGGTCCCGCCGCGCAACGCCCGGCTGCTGCGTGAGATCATCGCTGCGGCGCTGTTCGTCCACGATCATGTCGTGCACTTCTACCACCTGCAGGCGCTGGACTGGATCGACCCGACCGCGGCGCTGAAGGCCGACCCCGCGCGTACCGCCTCGCTCGCCCAGTCGATCTCGGACTATCCGCGCTCGAGCGCGAAGCTGTTCGCCTCGGTACAGGCTCGGCTCGGGGCATTCCTGGCGAGCGGGAACATCGGGCCGTTCACGAACGGATACTGGGGGCATCCCGCCTATCGGCTGAGCCCGGAGCTGAACCTGCTGGCATTCAGTCACTATCTTGACGCGCTGGATTTCCAGCGTGAATATGTCAGGGTTCACGCGCTTCTCGGCGGCAAGAATCCGCATCCGCAGACCTATGTCGTCGGCGGCATGGCATCCCCGATCGACCTCACGAGCCAGGAGGCGATCAACGACAACACGCTGGCGGAGCTCGCCCAACTGTTGACGCGGGGGCTGGATTTCGTCGACAAGGTGTTCCTGCCTGATCTGTACGCGATAGCCGCCGGCTACCCCGAGTGGACGAGGTACGGCGCCGGGTTGGGCTCGTACATGGTGTTCGGGGATTTCGCCCAGGCACCGCAGCCCAAGGGCCGACCGCAGGCAGGCGGTCTGTTTCCCGGCGGGATCATCCGGGACGCGAACCTGTCGTCGGTCGAACCGTTCGACCCGGCCCGGATAGCCGAGTCCGTCGCCCACTCGTGGTTCCGCTACGACAACGTGAGCGACAAGGCGGGCCACGGCGCGGGCGCCGCGCTTGCTCCGTGGAAGGGCCAGACCACCCCGGACTACACCGGCCCCAAGCCACCCTTCGCCCATCTCGACGTCGACGGGAAGTACTCGTGGCTGAAGGCACCGCGCTACGACGGAATCGCTGTGGAGGTCGGCCCGCTGGCCCGCATGCTGGTCGGCTACGCCTCGGGTGACGCCCGCATCCGGCCGCTGGTAAAGGGTGCGCTGGACCGGCTCCAACTCCCGCCCACGGCGTTGATGTCGACACTCGGGCGGGTGCTGGCCCGCGGTCTGGAGACCAAGCTGATGGCGCAGTACTCGCTGGAACTCCTCGACCGGTTGCGGGACAACGTCGGCTCGGGCGATCTGACGATCGCGGACACCAGCAAGTGGCATCCCTCGACGTGGCCGGCCGGGCGGGCCCGCGGCGTCGGCTTCCATGAGGCGCCCCGGGGCTCGTTGTCGCACTGGGTCGTCATCACCAACGAACGGATCACCAACTACCAGGCCGTGGTCCCCACGACCTGGAACGCCAGCCCCCGCGACGAGCGGGGTAACCCGGGAGCCTACGAGTCCGCCCTGGTAGGCACACCCGTGCTCGACCCGCGGCGACCGCTGGAGGTCCTGCGCACGCTGCACTCGTTCGACCCCTGCATGGCCTGCGCGGCGCACGTGTACGACGCGGACGGCCGCGACATCGTCCGGGTGCGGGTCCAGTGACCGCCGCCGCGCCAGACGGATCCGTGTCGGGTGGATCCGTGCCGGGCGGATCCGTGCCGGTGAAGGTGGCACCCGGGCGGGAGACCTTCGCCCGGGTGCGGGTCTGGGACCTGCCGGTACGGGTGGTGCACTGGCTGCTCGTCCTGGCGCTGATGGTGCTCAGCGTGACGGGTTTCCTGATCGGGAACCCGCAGCTGCGCCTCGGCGGTGACGCCTACTGGGTCACCTGGGTGAAAACGGTCCATGAGGTCACCGCGTTCGTCTTCATCGATCTGATCCTCGCGCGGGTCGCCTGGCATGTCCTGTCACCCAACCGCTGGTCGCGGTGGACGGAGTGGATCCCCAGCACGCGCGAACGCCGACGCCTGATCATCCCGTCGCTGCGCTTCTACCTGTTCATCGACCGTGAGGCGCCCGAGGTCGTCGGGCACAACCCGCTCGCCGGGATGACCTACGTCGTGCTCTACACGATGTTCGCCGTCGAGATACTGACCGGAGTCGCGCTGTGGGGCGTGGAAGGCAGGAGCTGGGCCGCCTTTCTCACCGGATGGGTGTTCCACCTGGTCTCGTTGCCGACAATCCGGCTCATCCACCATATGATCATGTGGCTGACCTGGGGATTCATGATTCACCATCTGTACAGCGCCATGCTGGTAGACCGGGTCGAGGGGACGGGCGTGATCTCTTCGATTTTCTCCGGTTCCAAGTTCCTGCCGAAGGACCGGCTGTGACCGGGGGAGTTCCCGCCGGGGGAGTTCCCGCCGGGGGAGAGCGCTCCGGTGGAGGGGCCGCCGGGGGCGAGGCGGTGGCGCCCGTTCTGGTCCTGGGTATCGGCAACGAGCTGCTGGGTGACGACGGCGTCGGCGTGGTCGCGGCCCGGCGGCTGGCGGCGGTGCCGAACCCGGGCGTGGAGGTTCTCGACGGCGGGACCCTCGGGCTCATGCTGATGCCCTACCTCGCCGGCCGCCGCGCGGTGCTCGTCCTCGACGCGGTGTCGAGCGCGCAGGGTCGGCCGGGCGATGTGATCGTCATCGGTGACGGCGATGTCCGACGCGGCCACGGGGTGCGCGCGACCGCGCACGACGTCGGCCTCGTGGACGCCCTGTCGGCCGCGGAGCTCGCGGGCTGCGCCCCGCGCCATGTCGCGTTGGTCGGCATCGTGCCCGAGTCCATCGCGGACCGCTGGGGGCTCAGCCCGCTGGTCGAATCCAGGGTCACGGCGATGATCGCCGCGGCCCGGACCATCCTGACGAACTGGGGAGTGGCGGTGCCCGCAGATGCATGAGGCCGGTCTCGCCCGGGCGGCGGTCGCAGCCCTTGTCGACGCGAGCGCGGGAGCGGCGGTGCGCACGGTGGTGCTCGCGGTCGGTACCGGCGTCGACATCGACTCCGCCGCCGCGGCCTGGCACGGTGCCGCCACCGGCACCTGCCTGCAAGCCAGTCACGTCGAATGGCGGACCGCGGTCGACCGGCTACGCTGCTTCGCCTGCGCGCGGGAGTACAACGGTGAGCGTCTTGATGCATGCCCGTCCTGCGGCGGCAACGGGATCGTCATCGCGGCGGCGGACGAACTCACCGTCGTCGACTGGACGACCTGAGCCGACCGGAAAGCAGGCCGCACGGTCGGCAGGCCGCCCTGACCCCGTGCTGTCGTCTCGATCGGAATCCGGCCTGGTAGTCGCCGGGGCTTCGACCGGCGCTGGCGGCGGCTACCGGACGACGGCGGACTCGGCTGTGGGCGCGGGCGAGGTCCGGGCGGGCGGGCTCACGGACGCGGAACGGGAGGAGCTGGACCGGATCCGTGACGAGAACCGACGGCTGTGGGCGGAGCGGGACGTCCTGCGGAAGGGCGCGGCCATCGAGACGACGGAATCCGGTCGGAACGGCTGAGATTCGCCGCGTTGTCGCGGCCTGCGGCGCAGGTGCTGGTCGGGAGCGTTCGAGGGCTTGCGTTGCAGGTCACAGTGGTCGGTAGGCGTCTCGGCGGTGCTCGACACGGAGGACGACGACTTCGTGTTTGTCTTCGTTGATTCTGTAGAGGATGCGGTAGGTGCCTCGTCGGGCAGCCCAGATTCCTTCGAGGTCGAAGCGCAGGGGTTTTCCGACTCTGTGGGGGGCGGTGACCAACGCGGTGGTGAGGAATTCGACGGCGGCGGTGGCGACGGCCTCGGGTAGCTGGTTGGTGAGGGCGCGTGGGGCGGGTGGGGTGAGGACGAGCTCGTAGTCGGTGTCGTTCACCTGAGCAGGTCGCGTACGGCCGCGGTGCCGCGCAGGACGTCGCCGCCGGCGTATGCCTGGTCGGCTTCGCGGATGTCTGCCAGTGCCTGCGGGTCGCGTAGGACGTCGATGGTTTCTTCCATCTGGGCGAGGTCTTCGGGGCTGATCAGTACGGCGGCGGCGTGGCCGTTGCGGGTCAGCACGATCCGTTCGTGCTGCCCCTCGACCCGGTCGACGAACTCGGACAGGTGGTCGCGGACGGTGCGGAGCGACTCGATCGTGATGGCCACAATTGTGGCCCCTGGGCTGTTCGGCGTCCACCCTCCTAATCTGCTGCGGGTGAGCCTGATCGCGTTGCCTCGGGCGCGTGGACACGGCTCGCACCCGATGATCTGCTGAGTAAGCGACCGTGCCGACGGGATACCCGGCCTCGGCCCGTCCACCCGGGCGGCGATCGGCCGGTTCCGACGCACCGGTCAACTGCCGGACGCAGGCAACACCAACGGCGGCCCCATGCGCGTTCTGCCGGTCGGCTGGTCCACCCCGCCCCGGGCTGCCGAACCGCGCCGCATTTCGGCACTCGAATTGACCCGGGCCACCCACGCCGGCCGAGAAGCCCAGGCCGCGGCGTTGGTCGCCGCGTCGTGCGCGTCCTGGTCGCTGGCTGTCGAACAGCCGCAACAGCTGATCGACATCGCTGTCACCGAGGCTGCGGTGAGCACGGGCCGACTCGGTGCGGACCCCTCACTGCCCCTGATGCTCCGCGCCGTGGCCGCCGGCACGTGGTCCCCTCCAAACAGCGGCATCGGCCTTGTTCCCTACGAGACCGTGACCGCCGTTCTGCACTGCGTGCACACCGCCACATCGCTGCCCGACGGGATCACCCGCGCTGTTCTTCTCGGCGGCGACACCGACACGGTCGTCGCGCTCACTGCCGGCCTGCTCGGCGCCTGGCACACCGCCGCCGAAGTCCGCGCTCTACTCCCGTGGAGCACCCGCGTCATCCTGCCGCCATCCGACACGGTCACTCGTCTCGCGGTCGGGCTCACCGCGTTGCGTCACCGCTGACCCACCCCGTTCATAGCGTGCTGTTATCGTGACGCATCTCGTAGTCAACGCTGTTGACGGCATTCCGCCCATCTTTGATCTTGTGGGGACGGTAAGCGTCCTTCGCTTGATCGTGCCTGCGTTATGAAGGCATAATGCATGCATGCCTGTTGCTGTGACAATCCGCGAGGTGCCGGAAGACGTCCGAGACGCGCTGGGTGCATATGCCCGGCAGCAGGGCCAGTCCCTCCAGGGTTTCCTGCTTGGACTGCTCACGCGCCAAGCCCGGTTCGCGCGGAACCAGGGGATCCTGGCCGCCGTCGAGCGGGAGCTGGCGACAGGAGACGGTGCGGACGCCGCGGCTCCGGACGCCGCGCAGGTTCTGGCGACCGCCCGCCCCGAACGTGGTGGCCAGCCGTCCGGGGCCAGCGAGGTCGAATGATCGTCGTCGATGCCTCCGTTCTGGCGAACGCGCTTGTTTACGCCGACGACCGTGGCCGAGGGGCACGGGAGGCCCTGGAACGTGACGCCGAGTGGGCCGCGCCCGAACACTGGCAGGTCGAGGTGTTCTCCGTTGTGCGAGGGCTCGCGCTCGGCAAGAAGATCAGTGACGACCTGGCGCGCCGTACCGTCACGCGGCTCTCTCAGCTCGGCGTCGACCATGTACCTGTCGACCTTCTCCTGCCGCGCATGTGGCAACTGCGTTTCGGTATTAGTGCCTACGACGCGGCGTATGTCGCTCTCGCGGAGGCTCGGGACCTCACGTTGGTGACGTCGGACGGCCGGTTGGCAAAGGCCGCGACGCCGTTCTGCGCCGTGCACCTGGTGGGATAGCGAAGCGTGTTCTCGCGGGTTGCCGCGCCGCCGCTGAGGATCTTGCGGTGCGCGACTGCGCGACTGGACTCCGGCGGCCAGCAGCAAGGGAGTACGTGATTGTGGCTCTTGTCGCGCGTTCGGAGGCTCCAAGGGTCGGCGGCCTCAAGGAGTAAGGTCCCGTCCACACTGAGCTTGCAATTTAAGGT